>CAMTXV010000138.1:0-30127 GCA_947085665.1 uncultured Sinobacteraceae bacterium
CTGGAGTTCAGACGTGTGCTCTTCCGATCTCTGGCGCGACAGCACGCCATTGTTCTGACCCCTGGGCGTGCATCCATGCACGCCCGCGCAACGGGGTCGAATGCCATTCAAGGCATTCGCCCTATTTCCGTTGCGCCCACCAGCCATGATCAAGACGTTCATGGCGTCTCTCCGCGCGAGCGCAGCGTGGTCCAACCGGCGCGCAAGGGCGACAGCAGATCCTTCAGGCCCCAGGCCGGCTGCGTGGTCTGCACGGCGCGACCGCTGAAGCTGCGGTTGCGCGGCTTGGGCAGCAGGGCGAGTGCTGCGCGGTTCTCGTAGTCCACACGCAGAATCAGGCCAATCATCAGGCTCACGGTCACCAGCGAGCTGCCGCCGTAGGACATCAGCGGCAGGGTCAGGCCCTTGGTGGGCAGCACACCCATGTTCACGCCCATGTTGATGAGCGCCTGCAGGCCCAGCCAACCGGCTAGGCCGTAGCAGAGGTAGGCGGCGAAGCGGCGGTCGAGCTGCTCGGCGATCTGGCCAATCTTGAACCCACGCCAGACCACGATGCCGAACAGCACCATGAGTGTCAGCACGCCGATCAGGCCGAATTCCTCGGCCAGGATCGCGAAGATGAAATCGGTGTGCATCTCGGGCAGGTACATCAGTTTCTGCACGCTGTTGCCCAGGCCGACGCCAAACCACTCGCCGCGGCCCACGGCAATGAGCGACTGCGTGAGCTGGAAGCCGGAGCCCAGGGCATCAGCCCAGGGATCAGTGAACGACATGACGCGCCGAATGCGATAGGAGACGGTGAGAATCAGCAGCGTGATGGCGCCTGCGGCGAGCGCTGCCAGCAAGCCCAGCCACAGCAGCCGCGCACCGCCCAGAAACAGCATCAGGAAGGTCACCGCCAGCAGGATCACCGTGGCGCCCAGATCAGGCTCCATCAGGAAGAACATCAGGAGCGGCGCGAGGAAGATCAGCGGGTTGATGAAACCCATGAAGGTGGTCTGCAGCTGCACCTGCCGCTTCACGATATGGCCGGCGAGCCAGACGATGAAGGCCAACCGCGCGGGCTCTGAAGCCTGCAGGCGGAACAGGCCCGGAATGTCGAGCCAGCGACGCGCGCCATTCACCGTGACTCCGACGACGGCAACGGCGGCCAGCAGCACGATGGCCAGGCCCAGCAGCCACCAGCGGCTCTTCTGCCACCAGGCGCTGGGCACGCAGAACATCGCGCTGCAGGCGGCGAGCCCGAGCGCAATGAACAACAGCTGGCGCCAGAAAAAGAACATCGAGCTGCCGCCCAGCTTCTCGCCCACCGCGACGCTCGCCGAGGCCACCATCACCAGACCCCAGCTCAGCAGCGCGGCAAGGGCGAGGCAGAACGGCGCATCGAGGCCGTACTTGGCATTGGGTAGCGTGAAGTCACTCATGCGCGCGCCGCCATCTGTTGCACAGCAGCTTCGAACTGCTCGCCGCGATCGACGTAGCTCTTGAACTGATCAAACGACGCACAGGCCGGCGAGAGCAGCACCGAAGCTCCCGGGGCAGCCAGACTGGCGGCGCGCGCCAGTGCCAGCTGCATCGTGGCTTCGCGGTACACCGGCACGCTGCCGAAAATCGCTTGCTCGATCTTCGCGGCGTCTTCGCCAAACAACACAGCGGCGGCGCCCTTCTGGGCCAGCGCTGGCGCCAGGGGTCTGAAATCCTGCCCCTTGCCCTGACCGCCGCCGAGCCAGATCACCGGCTCGGGCAGACCATAGATGGCCGCGAGCGTGGAGCCGACGTTGGTGCCCTTGCTGTCGTTGTAGTAGCGCGCGCCGGCCATTTCGCCCGCCAACGCGCAGCGGTGCGGCAGGCCGCGGAAGTCGCTCAGCGCCCGCAGGGCGGTGGCGCGCGGCAGATCGGCTGCCTCGATGAGTGCCAGGGCCGCCAGCGCGTTGGCGCAGTTGTGCAGGCCGGCGATCTTCAGCTGATGGATGGGCAGCAGACGATCACGTGCGGTGGCGAGCGCCACTTCGCCACGCTGCTCGGCAAGACCGAATTCGCCGGGCGCGCGCGGAGCATCCAGTCCGAAGCTGAGCTTGCGACGGGCCTGCTCGCTGCCACGGCGGGTGGCTGGATCATCCCGATTGATGATGGCCACTTCGCAGCCATTGAAGATGCGCGCCTTCGCAGCCGCGTAGGCTTCCATCGTGCCGTGACGATCCAGATGGTCTTCAGACAGATTCAGCACCGCCGCCGCCTTGCAGCGCAGCGATTGAGTGGTGTCGAGCTGGAAGCTGGAGAGCTCCAGCACGTACAGCTTGGGCTCTTCCTGCAAGAGATCGAGCGCGGGGGTGCCAATGTTGCCGCCCACCGCCACCTTGATACCCGCGGCCTTGGCCATCAGGCCCACCAGCGTGGTCACCGTGGACTTGCCATTGCTGCCGGTGATGCCGATGACCGGCGCCTTCGCCGCGCGGGCAAACAGCTCAATATCGCCCACCACCAGCACGCCGGCAGCCTGCAATCTGCGGATGAAGGGGTCGCGCAGATCCACTCCCGGCGACACCACGGCTTCGCTGTACTGGCTCAGGGGCTCGGGCGCCTCGAAGGCCCCCAGATGAAATTCAGCGTTCTGGAACACCGCGCGCAGCTGCTCGATGCCAGACGGCGCAGGGCGCGAATCGGTGACCACGATGCGAGCACCCTCGCGAGCGAGGTAGCGCAGTGCGGACACGCCAGAGAGGCCCAGACCCACCACGAGCACGCGCTTGTCCTTGTAGCGGCTCATGCGCGCATCCCGGTGAGGGCGGCGGCTGCGCCGCCTGTGAGGGCGCTCGCCGCTGCGCGGCTTGCTGTGAGGGCGCATCGCTGCGTGATGCTGTGAGGGCGCCGCTTCGCGGCTGTGAGGAAAGGCAGAAGCAGTGCCACGGCTCCTTGCCTTTTCTTTTCCTCACAGTGAGCGCAGCGAACGTCCTCACAGGCGGCAAGCGCAGCGAAGCCGCCGCCCTCACAGCGCCGCAGGCGCGCCCTCACGAGACGGAGCCCACTCATCAGCGCACCTTCAAGGTGGAAAGGCCGATCAGCACGAGAATCAGCGTGATGATCCAGGCGCGGACGATGATCTTCGGCTCGGGCCAGCCCTTGAGTTCATAGTGGTGGTGCAAGGGCGCCATGCGGAAGATGCGCTTGCCGCCGGAGTACTTGAAGTAACCGACTTGCAGCGCCACCGAAACGGTTTCGAGCACGAACACGCCGCCCATGATGGCCAGCACGATCTCCTGCCGCACCAGCACCGCCACCACACCCAGCGCGGCACCGAGTGCCAGCGCGCCGACATCGCCCATGAACACCTGGGCGGGATAGGCGTTGAACCACAGAAAGCCCAGGCCGGCACCGGCGATGGCGGTGCAGAAGATCGCCAGCTCACCAACCCCGGCGATATACGGGATGCCGAGATAGTTGGAGATCACGGTGTTGCCGGTGCAGTAGTCAAATACGGCGAGTGCGGAGGCCACCAGCACAGTGGGCATGATGGCGAGGCCATCGAGTCCATCGGTGAGATTCACGGCGTTGCTGCTGCCGACGATGACGAGATAGGTCCAGATGACGAAGAAGCTGCCCAGCGGAATCGACACGTTCTTCAGAAACGGCACGATCAGTGCGGTTTCCATGGGCGTTTTGGCCGTCATGTAAATCGCTACCGACACGGTGAGACCCACCAGCGAGAGCCAGAAGTACTTCTGCTTTGACGGCAGGCCCTTGGGGTTTTTGTATTTGATTTTGATGTAGTCGTCGGCAAAGCCCACGGCGCCGAAGGCGAGCGTGACGATGAGCGCGAACCACACGTATTTGCTGGCGAGGTTGCCCCACAGCAGCGTCGACACCGTGATGGCGGCGAGGATCAGCAGGCCGCCCATGGTCGGCGTGCCAGTCTTCTTCAGGTGCGACTCCGGCCCGTCGCTGCGGATGGGCTGGCCGAACTTGAAGCGGTACAGCCGCTCGATGAGCAGCGGCCCGAACACGAAGCTGAAGATGAGTGCGGTGAGAATGCCCAGCACCGCGCGCACGGTGAGGTAGTTGAACAGGCGGAGCCAGCTGTAGTCGGCCTGCAGCCATTGGGCAAGGTGGTAGAGCACTAGTGCGCAGCCTCGGTGGTTGTTTCCAGCAGCGCGGCCACAACCCGCTCCATGCCAGCAGAGCGCGAGCCCTTCACCAGCACGGTGCTCTGCGCCTTGAGCTGCGGCTTCAGCGCTTCGATGAGTTCTTCCAGCGTGGTGAAGGCCTTGCCGCCGATGCCGAAGCTCTTGGCGGCGAGTGCGGCGCGCGGGCCCAGCGTGAGCAGGGCATCCAGCCCCAGCGCCTTGGCCTCGAAGCCGGCGCGGGCGTGCAGTTCGTCGGCGGCAGCACCCAGTTCGGCCATGTCGCCCAGCACCAGCAGGCGCCGGCCGGTCTCTTTTGCCAGCAGTGCCATGGCAGCGGCCAGTGAGGTGGGATTGGCGTTGTAGCTGTCGTCAATCAGGCGCGCGCCACTGGCGGTGCTGTGAATGACGACCCGGCCCTTGGGCTTCTCGACCCTTTGCAGGCCCTCGGCGATGGTGCTGGCATCGAGCCCCAGCGCATGGCCAGCGGCGGCGGCGGCCAGCGCATTGGCAATGTTGTGGCGGCCCGGCAGCGGCAGCAGCACGGTGGCATCGCCATTCGGCGTGAGCAGCGTGAATCGATTTCCCTCCGCGGTGCTGTGCAGATTCTCGGCGCGCACTTCGGCATGCGCTGCGAAGCCAAAGCGCACGATGCGGTTATCGCCCGCCAGCCGCGTCCACAAGCCGGCGTAGGCATCGTCGGCATTGATGATGGCTACGCCATCGCGCAGCGCACTGAACAGCTCGCCCTTGGCCTTGGCCACGCCTTCGCGGGAGCCAAAGCCTTCGAGATGCGCATCGCCGGCCTGGGTGACGATGCCGACGGTGGGCGCGGCGAGCTGTGCGAGCAGGGCGATCTCGCCCGGGTTGCTCGCCCCCATCTCGATCACCGCCGTGCGGTGCGCAGCCTTCAGCTGCAACAGCGTCAGCGGCACGCCGATGTGGTTGTTGAGATTGCCCACGGTGGCGAGCACCGGCCCGCGGGCTGCAAAAACAGCGGCCAGCAGCTGCTTGGTGGTGGTCTTGCCATTGCTGCCGGTCACGCCAATCACCGGCAGGTCGAGATCGGCACGCCAGCCAGCGGCGAGCGCTTGCAGGCCTTCCAGCGTATCGGCCACGCGCAGCTGCGCGATGGGCGCATCGACCGGCCGCGAGACCAGCGCGCCTACGGCACCCTTGGCAGCTGCCTCGATGACGAAGTCGTGCGCATCGAAGCGCTCACCCTTCAGGGCCACGAAGAGATCGCCCGGCTGCACGGCGCGGGTATCGCTGGTCACCCGCAGATAGCGCGTATCGGCGCCCAGCAGGGGCACCTTGAGACGACGGGCGGCGGCAGAGAGCAGTTCCATCAGGCGCTCTCCCCCACCAGGTCTGCGACGAAGGCGCGATCGCTGAAAGGCCGCACGGTGGTGCCGATGGTTTGCGTGGTTTCGTGACCCTTGCCGGCGATCACCACCACATCCTGCGCACCCGCCATGGCCACCGCGGCACGAATGGCCTCGGCGCGGTCGTGAATCACGCGCACGGCAGCAGGGTTCTTGAGGCCCGCGACAATCTCGGCCGCGATGGCGGCCGGCGATTCGCTGCGCGGGTTGTCATCAGTGATGAAGGCGAGGTCCGCACCCTCTTCGGCGGCCGCGCCCATCAG
Organism: uncultured Sinobacteraceae bacterium; assembly: GCA_947085665.1. Lineage (GTDB taxonomy): Bacteria > Pseudomonadota > Gammaproteobacteria > Nevskiales > Nevskiaceae > Stagnimonas. The sequence continues at coordinate 5,767 of CAMTXV010000138.1, forward strand.
CGGCCGCTTGCCGCGGTCGCGGTCACCGCCGCAGCCGAACACGCAGATCAACTTGCCCGTGCAGTGCGCGCGCACGGCTTTCAGAATCTGCGCGAGGGCCTCAGGCGTGTGGGCGTAGTCCACCACCACCAAGGGGGCGGCCTTCGAGCCCTTGAAGCCCTCGATGCGGCCCGGCACGGTATGCAACTGCGGCAGCACGGCCACCACTTCGGCCAGCGGCACGCCCTTGGCCAGCAGCGCGGCAATCACTGCCAGCAGGTTGTAGACGTTGAAGCGGCCGAGCAGACGCGACTGCACGGCAGCGCGACCCCAGCTCGATTCCAGCGTGAAGCGCAGACCCTGTCCGCTGAGTTGCAGATCGCGGGCGATAAGCCACTGCCCCTTGGCAGGTGCAGCTCCCTCAATGCCATAAACAACAACTTTGCTCAGCTCGCCCGCCCAGGCGGCACCCAGCGCATCGTCGCGGTTGAGCACCGCCACGCCGCGGCAATAATCGCTGAACAACCGGCGCTTGGCAGCGGCGTAGGCGGCGACGGTGCCGTGGTAGTCCAGATGATCACGGGTGATGTTGGTGAGAATGGCGACATCGAAGCCGATGCCCGCCACGCGCGCCTGATCCAGCGCATGGCTGGAGACTTCCATCGCGCAGGCCTTGAGGCCCTGGCGCACAAAATCGGCCAGCAACTCTTGCAGACGGATGGCATCCGGCGTGGTGTGACTGGCTTCGCTCAGCGCCGCGACGCGACCATAGCCAATGGTGCCGAGGTAGCCGCTATCAGCACCCAGCGCATCGAGCGCCTGCGCGACGAGATACGCCGTGGAGGTCTTGCCATCGGTGCCCGTGATGCCGACGGTGAACAGCTGCTTCGCAGGCTCGCCCTGGAAGCGCGCAGCAATCACGCCCACCTGCTGCGCGAGGCCAGCTACGGCGACCTGCGGCACGGCGAGGTCTTCCGGCTCGGCAATGCCGGGGGCGGGCTCCCACACCACCGCGCTGGCGCCACGGGCAATGGCCTGCTCCACATGCGAGAGACCATGGCTGCCGACACCCTTCACAGCCAGAAAGACATCGCCAGCGGTGACGCGACGCGAGTCGGTTTCAACGCCGGTGACTTCGAGTTCCGGCGCGCGCGCGAAGCCCGCGAGCAACTGGTTCAGCAGTGCGCTCATGCGGCCGGCCCCTTGGTGGTCGGCAATGGCGCCTGCACGGTTTGCGCGCCATCGATGAGCGGCAGGTCCTGCGGAATTTGCAGCAGGCGAGCGGCCCCGCCCATCACCGCCGAGAACACGGGTGCCGCCACCGCGCCGCCGTAGTAGCCGCCCTGCGTCGGTTCATCGACAAACACCAGGCCCACCAGCTGCGGATCGTTGGCGGGAATCAAGCCCACAAAGGCGGACCAATGACGACGGTCTTCGTAGCCGCCGCTCACCTTGAGCTTGCGGACCGTACCGGTTTTGCCCGCCACGCTGTAGCCCGGCACCGAGGCCTTGATGCCCGTGCCATCGAGTGCCACCACGCCGCGCATCATGGCGAGCACCGCATTGGCGCTGGCTGAGGAGATGGCGCGGCGCGGCACCGGCAGGGCATCGCGGCGCACCAGCGAGAGCTGCGGCATGAGGCCGGCATTACCGAGTGCGGCATAGGCGCGCACCAGATGCAGCGCGCTCATCGATACGCCATAGCCGTAGGAGGCGGCGGCAATGTCGGACTCGCGCCATTTGTTGGGCGCGCGCAGCACGCCTGTGACCTCGCCGGGAAAACCCAGGTCAATGGGCTCGCCGATGCCGAAGTGCTGATAGCCGTTCCACAGCGAGGTGGCTCCCATCTTCAGGCCCATGATGGCCGAGCCGACGTTGCTGGATTTCGCCAGCAGCACCGGCAAGTCAACCACGCCATTCGGGTGAATGTCGCGGATGGTCCAGGTGCCGATCTGCATGTAGCCGGGGCCGGTGTCGATCTGGCTCTCGCTCTTGAAAGCGCCGGTTTCCAGCGCCTGCGCGACCATCAGGGGCTTGATGGTGCTGCCCGGCTCCATGCGGTCGGTGATGGCGCGGTTGCGCAGGCCGGTCTTGCGGTCTTCCGGGTTGTTGGGGTTGTAGGCCGGCAGGGCCGCGACCGCGAGGATGTCGCCGGTCTTCACTTCCGCCACCACAATCATTCCGCCCTGCGCCTTGTTGCGCTCGACGGCTGCCGCCAGCTCGCGGTAAGCGAGGTACTGCACGCGCAGGTCCAGTGTGAGCTGGATGTTCTTGCCGGGGCGCGCGGCCTTCTCGGTGCCGGTGTCTTCCACCACCTTGCCGTCGCGCGAGCGAATGACGCGGCGAAAGCCGGCCTCGCCCGTGAGCTGGTCGTCGAGTGCTTTTTCCAGCCCTTCGAGGCCGTGACCTTCAAGCCCGCAGAAGCCCACCACCTGCCCCACTACCTCGCCTGAAGGGTAGTAGCGCGAGTAGCTGCGCTCTGCGAATACACCCGGCGCCTTGAGCTTGAGGATGCGGCCGATCACGTCCGGGTTCTGGTTTTTCAGCAGATACACAAAGCGCTTGTCGGCATCGGCCTGCTGGCGCAGGAAGCTTTCCAGCACCTTGGGCTTCTTGCCCAGCATTTCGGCAAGTGCGGCGCGGTAGGGTGCTGCCTCGGGCGTGAGCAGGTCTTCGGGCACGGCCCAGAGCGAATCGACTGGCGCCGACAAGGCCAGCGCATTGCCATTGCGGTCGAGCACCGCACCGCGCAGGCCCGCCACCTTCAGGTTGCGGATATGGCGCTTGTCGCCCTCGGTCACCAGAAACTCGCGCGTCATCACCTGCAAATAAAACGCGCGGGACACCACCGTGAGTGCGCCCACGCCCAGCAGGCCCAGCACGAACCAGCGGCGCCAGGCGGCAACCGGCTGTACGCTGCCGGGCAGGGCGGGTTTGCGCGGGCCGCTCATGGCGTCACCGCCGCAGCGGGTGCCACCGGCACCATGACGGTTTCGCGCGGCTCGACCATCTTCAGCTGATTGCGCGCAATGGTTTCCACCCGCGAGTGGCTGGAGTGCGCCGCCTCTTCCAGCTGCAACTGTGACCACTCCACATCGAGCCGGTCGCGCTCATCGCGCAGCTGCGTGCCTTCGTTGGTAAGGCGGCGGTTGTCGTTCTTCACCTGCACCACCATGACGGCCGAAGCCAGCACGGCAACGCCAAGCGACAGCGGCAGCAGCAGGCCGGGGCGCTGGCGGCGCTCTTGAAGGCGGCGGGTGAAAGCGGTGTCGCTCATGCGCGGCCCACCGATTTTTCAGCCACGCGCAGCACCGAGGAACGCGAGCGCGGATTGCTGGCGGTTTCGGCATCGCTGGGGAAGATGCGACCCAGCTCGACCAGCCGGGAAGGGCCTTCAGCAACCCCATTACCTGATTCCTTCAGATGCGCGTATTTGTCCCGCGCCTCGCGCTTGCCGCCGGCATCGCGCAGAAACTGCTTGACCATGCGGTCTTCCAGCGAGTGGAAGCTGATGATGGCCAGGCGCCCACCCGGGGCAAGCAGTGCAAAGCTGGCGTCGAGCGCGGCGCGCAGGGCATCCAGCTCGCCATTGATGTGGATGCGCAACGCCTGGAAGCTGCGCGTGGCCGGGTGAATCTTGTGGCTGCGCGGGCCGGGCACGCTGGCGATGAGGGCGGCAAGCTGGGCGGTGCCCACGATCGGGGTTTCGTCGCGCGACTCGACGATGCGGCGGGCAATGCGGCGGCTATTGCGCTCGTCGCCGTAGTTGAACAGCACATCGGCAATCTGCTCTTCGCGCGCGTGACTCAGCCACTGCGCCACGCTCTCGCCGGCGCGCGGGTTCATGCGCATGTCGAGCGGGCCATCGTGGCTGAAGGAGAAACCGCGCTGGCCGTCGTCGAACTGCGGGCTGGACACACCGAGGTCGAGCAGCAGGCCGTTGACCTTGCCGGCAAAACCTTCCGCAGCGGCCACTGCCGGCATCCTCGCGAAGTTGGCGGCGTGAAAGCGCAGGCGGGTTTCGCCGGCATAGCGCGTGGCCGCGTCGGCTTCGGCTTCGGGGTCGCGGTCGAAGGCATGCAGCACGCCGTTCGCGCCCAGCGCTTTCAGGATGGCGCCCGTGTGGCCGCCGCGGCCATAGGTGCCGTCCACGAAAATGCCCTGGGGATTGGCGCCGACCTGGAGGGCCGTGAGCGCTTCGTCGAGCAACACCGGCCGATGCAGCAGCATGGCGTCAGCGGCCCCCGTCGAAGGCGGTGGGCTGAGGAAGGAGCCGTCCATGGCGACCTGTGATCAAAGGTCGAGCGCCGCAAACGCCGCGGCGTAATCGGCCTCGGCAGCGGCGGCGTGGGCAGCCCACGCAGCCTCGCTCCACAGCGCGAAGTGATCTACCTGGCCTACGAGCACCACAGCGGCGCCCAGGGCTTCGCGAAACTTCGGCGGCACCAGCAGGCGACCCTGGGCGTCCATTTCCAGCGTCATGGACTGACCGACGAACAGATTCTTCAGCGCGCGGCGCTGGGCGATGTCCGGGTGCTTCGGGATCACCTCTTTGGCGATGCGCTCGAACACCGGCAGCGGATAGAGCTTGATGCCCTCGGGCGTGGGGGTGATGGCGAGCTGGCCCTGGGCGTCGGCCGCCAGCGCAGCACGAAAACGAGCTGGCACGGCAAGCCGCCCCTTCTCGTCAATGCTCGCGCTGTGTGTGCCTGAAAACATGCCCCGCCCCAAGAAAGGTTCACAGTTCAAAGAGGAGCCCCGGTAGCTCCACTTCACTCCCTTTCGTGGGCGATTATCCCACTTCGCACCACAAAGGCAATACCGAAAGCGGCGAAAAAGCTAATGACGTCAAAGGCTTAGCGCATTTCAAATGCCAGGTTTCGTACGTCAATGAAATCAAGGTCTTGGCGGACAAACCTCATGTAGAAGGCGAGGTTTCGCGGTGTGGTCTTTCGCGGCTGGCGGCCGGGTCGGGGCTGTGAGGGACGCCTCACCCGGCGGCTTCGGTCGGCCAGCCACCACGCTTTCAGTGCTGGCCTTGTTCCAGATCACACCCCGCTTGGAAAAAAGCCCCGTACCACGCTTGCGCCGGTCATCTGGCGGGCAACAGACTGCCGCCCGCGCGCCGCACTCTCGATGGCGCCGTGGGAGACCCGATGCACGCCTATGCACACCGCCCGCTGACCTGCCTGCTGCTGTCCTTCGCCCTGGCACTGGGCGCCTGCAAGGGCAAGGAAAAGCCCGCAGCCCCCGTCGCTCCGCCCAAGGCCGACGCCGCCTGGAGCGAGCACCTGGCCGAGCACACCGCCGGTTCGGTGTCGCGCCACGCACCCATCAGCCTGCGCTTTGCACACGACGTGACGACGCCAGCGGCAGTGGGCTCTGCGGCCACCCAGCTCACTATTACTCCCACCCCCACCGGCACGCCGCGCTTCGCGGGCCTGCGTGAAATCGTGTGGGCACCAGCAGAGCCCCTGAAAGCCGGGCAGGAGTACCAGGCCACCCTGCAAGCCAAGGGTCTGCTCGGCGTACCCGAAGGCCTCACGCCCTACGCCTTCGCGTTTCGTCCGGTGACGCCCGACTTCGAGGTGAGCGAGGCAAGCCTGCTGCCAGAGCCCGCGCAGCGCGATCAGCTGAAATTGATGGGCACCGTGGAAACCGCTGATGGCGAAGCCGCCGCCACCGTCGAGAAGCTGGTGCAGGCCCAGCTCGGCGATGCCGCGCTCACCCTCACCTGGACTCACGTCAACGACAACCGTGCGCATCACTTCACCGCCAGTGGCATCACCCGCGGCAAGCAGGCACAGCTGCTGCGCGTGAGCTGGGACGGCAAGCCGCTCGGCGTGGCGCGGGAAGGCGTGCGGGAGTTGCCGGTACCGGAGCTCGGCGTATTCACGGTTCTGGATGCCAGCGTGCTCGCCGATGGCCGCCAGACCATCCGCGTACGCTTCACCGATACGCTCGACAAGGCGCAGAAGATCGCCCCGCTGGTGCGGCTCAGCCGCGGCAACAACACCGTGCAGGTGGATGGCAGCGATCTGCTCATCTATCCCAGCGCGCACGTGGCGGGCGAAGTGACGGTGGCGGTAGACGCGGGCCTGAAGAACAGCCGCGGCACCAAGCTCGGCAAAACCTTTGAAGCGACGGTGAGCTTCCCCAACCAGCGGCCGCAGGTGCGCTTCACCGGCAAGGGCACCATCCTGCCGGCGAGCAAGACGCTGAGCATTCCCTTCGAGGCCATCAATGCGAAGAGCGTGCGCATCACGGCCTTCCAGATCTACGAGAACGACGTTGGCCAGTTTTTGCAGGCCAACACCCTGGGCGGCGACAACGAGCTGCACCGCGTAGGCCGCTATCTGTGGCGCAAGACCCTCACCCTGCCCACCGGCCAGCCGGACCAGTGGAACCGTCACGCGCTCGATGCCAGCGAGTTGTTGCGCGCGTATCCCGGTGCGCTGTTCCGCCTCACGCTCAGCATCACCCGCAACGACTCCACCTTTGCCTGCCCTGGCGAAGTGGAGGCCGCGGCCGAGGAGCCACTCGCCAACCATGAAGACCTCGACCGCGCGGAATCCAGCGGCTGGGACGGCATCGATGACTACTACGAGGGCGAGGAAGGCGAAGGCGAAGGCAACGAAGACTGGAGCGAGCGCGAAAACCCCTGCAACGACGCCTATTACAAACACGCTAGCGGCGTGAAGACCGAGCGCAATTTCTTCGCGAGCAACTTAGGACTCATTGCCAAGCGCGGTGCCGATGGCGTGCTGCACATTGCCGCCGCCGGCATCGATAGCGCCGAGCCGATGGCAGGTGTGGCCCTCGAAGCGCGTAACTTCCAGAACCAATCCATCGGCACCGCCACCACCGGCAGCGATGGCCTGGCCACACTCGAGGCCAGCGGCACGCCGTTCTATCTCGTCGCAAGAAAGGATCAGGAGATCGGCTATCTCAAACTGAGCAAGGGCACCGCACTCGCCAACAGTCACTTCGATGTCGGCGGCGATGCGGTGGAGGCGGGCCTCAAGGGCTTTCTCTACGGCGAACGCGGCGTCTGGCGACCGGGCGACGACATCCATCTCACCTTCGTGCTGCAGGACCAGACCGGCAAGCTGCCGGCGGACCATCCGGCAACGATCCAGCTGTTCAACCCCGCCAACCAGCTGGTGACCTCGCTCACCAACAAGGCGCCGGTGGATGGCTTCTACAGCTTCACGCTGAACACCGAGGACGACGCGCCCACGGGCCTGTGGCGCGCCAAGGTGCTGGCGGGCGGCCGCGAGTTCTCGAAGAACCTGCCCATCGAAACCGTGGTGCCCAACCGCCTGAAGATGGAGCTGGGTTTCGACAAGCCACTCTTGAAGAACGACATGCCCGTGAAGGCCGCATTCAGCGCGCAATGGCTGCACGGTGCGCTGGCGACAAATCTCAAAGCCGATGTCACGGTGCGCCTGCTGGCGAAGCCACTCGCCTTCACCAGCTTCAAGGACTATGTGTTTTCAGACCCCACCCGCCAGTTCAAGGGCGAGCCGGTGACGATTTTCGAAGGCCCGCTCGACAAGGACGGCAAGGCAAGTTTCGAGGCGCGCATCGAGTCCAAAGAGAATCCCCCTGCAATGCTCGAAGCCGACTTCAGCAGCCGCGTGTTCGAGGAAGGCGGCGCCTTCAGCACCGCACGTTCGAGCGAGCCCTATCACCCCTACCCGCGCTATGTGGGCCTGAGACTGCCCAAGGGCGATGCCATTCGCGGCATGTTGCTCACCGACCAGAAGCACACGGTGGAACTCGCCACGCTGGACCCTGGCGGCAACAGTGTGGGCGTGGGCGCCGTGCATGTGAGCGTGCACAAGATTGAATGGAAGTGGTGGTGGGAGAAGGACGGCGGCAGCACCGAAGCCGACTTTGCCGCCAGCGAAAGCCGCACGCTCATTGCTGAAGGCGATGTGCCCACCGTCGATGGCCGTGGCCAATGGCAGTTCGAGATCAAGTACCCGGACTGGGGCCGCTACCTGGTGCGCGCCTGCGACGACGAGGGCGGCCACTGCACCGGCAAGATTTTCTACGCCGACTGGCCAGGCTGGGCCGGCCGCGCGGAGGAGCAAACCGGGCCGGGGGCGAATGCACTGTACTTCTTCGCCGACAAGCCGAGCTACACCGTGGGCGAAACCGCCATCGTGCAGCTACCGGATGCCGCCGTGGGACGTGCGCTGCTGTCGATTGAAACCGGCAGCAAGCTTTTGGAAAAGCGCTGGATCGAACTCACGCCCGGCAAGACCAAACTCGAAATCCCCATCACGGCGGCGATGTCGCCCAATGCCTACATCCACCTCACCTTGATCCAGCCGCACCGCACGCTGGGCGACGGCAAGAACGCTGCCAAGGATAACGACCGGCCGATCCGCCTCTACGGCATCATCCCGGTCGCGGCGGTGGACCCGGCCACCGTGCTGCAACCCGCCATCGAGAGCGATGCCGTGTGGCGCCCCAGTGGCACGGTTGATTTCAAGGTGAGCGAAAAAGCCGGGCGCGAGATGACCTATACCGTGGCCATTGTTGATGAGGGCCTGCTCGGCCTTACCAGCTTCAAGACGCCCGACCCGCACGCGCAGTTCTATCAACGCGAGGCGCTGGGTGTATCGACCTGGGATTTGTACGACGACGTGGCCGGTGCTTATGGCGCCGCGCTGGAGCGCCTGCTGGCACTGGGCGGTGACGAGGGCGGCGCCAACAAGGAGCAGCAGGAGCAGAAGCGCTTCCCGCCCGTGGTGCGCGTGCTGGGGCCCTTCCGGCTGGATGCCAAGACCACCGCCACCCACCGCATCGAGCTGCCGCAGTACATCGGCGCGGTGCGGGTGATGGTGGTCGCTGGCCGCGGCAGGGCCTATGGCCACGCCGAGAAATCAGTGATCGTGCGCGAGCCCTTGTCAGTGCTCGCCACCGCACCGCGCGTGCTCGGGCCTGGGGAAGAGATGCGCCTGCCGGTGAGCGCCTTCGCCTTCGAAGACGGCGTGAAGCGCGTGAGCCTCAAGCTCGAAGCCGATCCCAAGTACTTCGAAATCATCGGCGAGCAACAGCTCACGCTCGACTTCGCCAAGCCCGGCGAACAGAACGTGGGCTTTGCCCTGAAAGCCAAGCCGCTGACCGGCACCGGCCGCATCACGGTGGTGGCCACCTCGGGCAAGAACGTCTCGAAGACCGTCATCGACCTGCCGATCTTGCCGCGCAACCCGGCCATCGTGCGCGAGCAGACCAAGGTGCTCGCCCCTGGCGAGAGCTGGAATGCGCTCTTCTCGCCCGTCGGCATTGCCGGCACCAACAGCGCCACGCTGTCGATGAGCGCGGTGCCGCCCTTCGGCCTGGAGCGACGGCTCGACATGCTGGTGCACTACCCGCATGGCTGCGCCGAGCAGCTCACCTCGGCGGCCTTCCCGCAGCTGTATCTCGACCGCCTGCTGCCGCTGGAACCGAAGCGCCAGAAGGAAGTACAGACCAACATCGAGGCGGCGATCCAGCGACTGCGCATCTACCTCGCACCCACCGGGGGCTTCACCTACTGGCCCGGTGCTGGCGAGAACCAATGGGCTGATAACTACGCCGGTCACTTCCTCGCCGAAGCAAAGGCGCGCGGCTACTACGTGCCCGCCGAGATGTGGGACGCCTGGCTCGCCCGCCAGCGCAAGGCCGCCGCTGAAGGCGCGCGCAGCGAAGACGCCGAAGTGCGCGCCTACCGCCTCTACACACTCGCCCTCGCCGACAAGGCTGACATCGGCGCGATGAACCGCATGGCGGAAGAAACGCTCAGCGCCCCGGTCGCGCGCTGGATGCTCGCCGCCAGCTACGCGCAGGTGGGCCTGCCGAAAGTCGCGCGCGAAGTGCTGGCCAAGGGTGGCGGCAGCGTGCAGCCGCAACCAGCCGGCGTGCCGGGGGCCAACTTCCGCTCGGTGCTGCGCGACCGCGCGATTCTGCTCGACCTCTACACCCGCCTGGGCGAGCGTGAGAAGGCCGATGCCGAAGCCCAGCTCATCGCCGGCACCATGGCCTCGGAGGACTGGCTCTCCACGCAGTCCGCCGCCTGGGGCCTGCTGTCGCTCGCGCGTCACTATGGTGGCGACAAGACCGCCGGCTTCAGCTACCGCCTCGCCATCGACAAGGCGGCGGCGAGCACAGTGCAAGCCACCAAGCCGCTGCAAGTGCAGCCGCTGGCCGCACTCGCCAACGGCGGCGCGCTGACGCTCACCAACACCGCCGACCGCCCGCTCACCGCTAGCGTGCTGCAACGTGGCAGCCCGGCGGCCGGTGAAGAAACGGCTGAAGCGCAGGGGCTGACCCTGAGCGTGGAATACCGCAGCCTCAAGGGCGAGCGCCTGGATGAAAGCCGCCTGCCGCAGGGCGTGGATTTCATCGCCACCGTCACCGCCGCCAACCGCAGCGGCGGCACGCTGGGTGATCTGGCGCTGACGCAGGTGTTCCCCTCCGGCTGGCAGGTGCACAACACGCGTCTGGTCGCGGGCGAGGCCACACCGCCCGCGCTCGACTACCAGGACATCCGCGACGACCGCGTGATGAGCTACTTCAGCCTCAAGGACGGCGAGAGCCGGCAGTTCGCCATGCTGCTCAATGCCAGCTTCAAGGGCCGCTACTACCTGCCGGCGGTGAACCTCGAAGCGATGTACGACTCACGCCGCCGCGCCCACACCGCCGGCCGCTGGGTCGAGGTGGTGAGCCCCTGAGCAGGCCGCGCGAAACCCTCGCGGCCTGGCGGCGACATCCGGCGAGAGTCTTTGCTGGAAGTCTCGTCCTGGGCGCGGCACTGTGGTTCTGGCAGGCGCTGCCAGAGCCGCTGTTCCAGCAGCCGCTCTCCACCGCGCTGTATGCCCGCAACGGCAGCCTGCTGGCCGCACGCATCTCAGCCGACGGCCAGTGGCGCCTGCCTGCGAGCGCCACCGTGTCGGACAAACTCGCACAGGCGCTAATTGCGGCAGAAGATCAGCGCTTCCATCGCCACCCCGGCGTTGACCCCCTGGCACTGGCGCGCGCGCTGCGGCTGAACCTGCAACGCGGCCGGGTGGTGAGCGGCGGCAGCACGCTGAGCATGCAGGTGGTGCGCCTCGCCCGTGGCAACCCGCCACGCACGCTGCCCGAAAAAGCGCTCGAAGCCCTGCTGGCGCTGCGGCTGGAACTGGGCCACAGCAAGGCCGAGATCCTCGCGCTCTACGCCGGGCACGCGCCCTTTGGCGGCAATGTGGTGGGCGCCGATACCGCAGCCTGGCGCTACTTTGGCCGCCCGCTCGATCACCTGAGCTGGGCCGAAGCCGCAACGCTCGCGGTGCTGCCCAACAGCCCCGGCCTGATTCATCCCGGTCGCTCGCGCGAGCGCTTGCAGGCCAAGCGCGATGCGCTGCTGCACAGGCTGGTCGCGCGCGGCGTGCTCACGGCAGACCAGCGTGAGCTGGCGGCGCGCGAGCCGCTACCGGGCGCGCCCAGGCCGCTGCCGCAGGCCGCACCGCATCTGCTCGACACCCTCGCCGCACAGCACCCGCAGCAGGCGCGGCTGGATTCCACCCTCGATGCCACGCTGCAGGCCGAGGTCAATCGCCTGCTCGCGCAACGCGCCGCGCTCAATGCCCGTCAGCGCGTGGGCAATGCCGCCGCCCTGGTGATCGACAACGCCTCGCTGCAAGTGCTCGCCTATGTCGGCAATCGCCCAGGTATCAGCGCCGAGCGAGACGAGGGCGGCACAGCGGTGGACATCATCCGTCGCCCGCGCAGCACCGGCAGTGTGCTGAAACCCTTTCTGTTTGCCGCCGCCGTGCAGGAGGGGCGCATCCAACCCGGCGCTCTGATCCCCGACGTGCCCGTGCGCTACGAGGGCTTCAAGCCCGAGAACTTCGACCGCGGCTATCGCGGCGCCGTGCCGGCCGCGCAGGCCTTGGCGCTCTCACTGAATGTGCCGGCGGTGCATCTGCTGCGCAGCTACGGCCAGCCGCGCTTCTACGATGTGCTGACGCGGCTGGGCCTGACCACCTTGTTCCGCACGCCGGATGGCTATGGCCTGTCGCTGATTCTGGGCGGTGCCGAGGGCACGCTTTGGGAGGTGGCCGGCCTCTATGCCCAGCTCGCGCGCATCACCACCCAGGGCCAGGCGCAGAAGCGCTCGCGCTATGGCGCGCTGCGGGTGTTGCAGGGCGAGGCCCTTGCGCCTGATCGCCCCGCCGACTTTGGCGCCGGTGCGGCATGGCTGACGCTGCAAGCACTGCGCGAAGTCGGCCGCCCTGAAGACGAGAGCCATTGGAAGAGCTTTGCCAGCGCGCTGCCGCTGGCCTGGAAAACCGGCACCAGCTACGGCCTGCGCGATGGCTGGGCCGTGGGGGTGACGCCGCTGCACACCATTGCCGTGTGGGTGGGCAATGCCAGCGGCGAGGGTCAGGCCGGACTCACAGGTGCAGGCATGGCGGCGCCGCTGCTGTTCGATATCGCCCACCGGCTCGGTACCCGGCAAGGGTTTGCCACGCCCTGGCAGGACCTGCGCGAAATCACGGTATGCAAGGACGATGGCTATCTGCCCAGCAGAGGCTGCGAAACCGGCACCGCGCTGATTCCGCTCGATGCGCATTTCGAAACCGTGAGCCCCTTCCACCAGACCGTGCAGCTCGATGCCAGCGAGCGCTGGCGGGTGGACAGCCGCTGCGAGCCGGTGTCAGCGATGGTGCAGAAAACCTTCTTCGTGCTGCCCCCCGTCATGGAGGCCTACCGCCGCCCGCAGGACGCCCGCTACCGGCCACTGCCGCGCTGGCGCAGCGACTGCGCGCCGGGTGCGGCCAGCCGGCCATTTGATCTCTTGGTGCCGCAGGCGGGCGTGGACGTGTTCATCCCCACCGAGCTGGGCGGGCGCCGCTCGAAGCTGGTGCTACAGGCCGTGCACCGCGACGCCAGCGTGCCGCTGCACTGGCATCTCGACGGCAGCTACCTCGCCAGCAGCCAGGCGCCGCATCAGCTGGCGCTGGATCTCGCCCCCGGCGAGCACACGCTGGTGGTGGTGGATGGCGATGGTCAGCGGCTGGAGCGGCGCTTCAAGGTTTTGGCCAAGGAGCAGGTCGAAGAACTGCGCTGAGGCGTTGCTGTGCCTCTCCTGCCTGCAGGGGAGGTGTCACCGCAGGTGACGGAGGTTTGCGGCAGGCCGCCGCAACCCCTCCGACGGCGCTGCCGCCACCTCCCCTACGCTAACGTGCAGGGGAGGCAATAAATGAAAGTGGGAGTCGGCCGATAAGCCGGGTTCTGTCGTACTCGCCGCCCTTGCGAGCGACGACCGAGACAACCATTCCTCTACGCCTTGCGTCACCGCAAGGCTTTAGCAACCTACCCGGCAGGCACGCGGGCCGCGCGTTATGCATCTTGCGATGCACCCCTGCCCTATTTGGTCTTGCTCCGTGTGAGGTTTGCCGTGCCGGCTTGTTACCAAGCTCGCGGTGCGCTCTTACCGCACCGTTTCACCCTTGCCTGATCTCCTTGCGGAGCCATCGGCGGTCTCTCTCTGTTGCACTTTCTGTCGGCTCACGCCGCCCAGTCGTTAACTGGCACACTGCCCTTCGGAGCCCGGACTTTCCTCCCCCAGCAACCCTGCCCAAAGTTTGCAAGCAAACATTGGGGCCCGGGTGTGCTGGCAGCGGTTGTCTGGCCGACTCCCGCGTGCATTATCGCGCTTTCAATCACCAGCCATTGGAGAGGCCCCACGATGTCCCAGCTCAGCGTGTCCTTCAGCGAGCGTTTCGACGCCGCCCCTGCCGCCGTATTCCCCTTCTTTGCCGAGCACGAAACCTTTGGCGCGATGGCCGGCGGGCCGGTGATGGCGAAGCTCAAGTTCATCCGCCGCATCAAGGACAGCCGCGACGCCAAGCGCCCGGATGGCGAGGGCTCGGTGCGCCGCATCGGCTACGGGCCGATTGCCTTTGAAGAAACCGTGCTCACCAGCACGCCGGGCAAGCTCATCGAGTACGCCATCAGCAAGGGTTCGCCCTTGAAGAACCACCTCGGCCGTATCGAGTTTCATGCCGAGGGCAAGGGCACGCGCGTGGACTACGTGATCACCTTCGAGCCCAAGGTGCCGGGCACCGGCGGTGTGTTGAAGGGTGTGCTCAAGGGCATGATCTCGCCCGCCTTCGGGCGCATTCGCAGCGCGCTGCGCTAAGCGCGATGGGCGACGCGATGCGCGTCGTCGCGCACACCTGCTCGAACACCGAGATTGTCTGCGCGCTGGGCTTAGGTCACTGGCTGGTCGGGGTCGATGACGACTCCGACCACCCCCCCGCCGTCGTCGACGCACTGCCCAAGCTCGGGCGCGATCTGAATCTGGAGCTCGCGAAGGTCGTGGCCTTGAGGCCCGACCTCGTGCTCACCTCGCGCACGCTGCCCGGACACGACGCCATCGTCACAGAGCTGGAAAGCGCGGGCCTGCGCACGCTGGTCTGCGAGCCGCTGCGCCTGGCGGATGTCTATGAAGACATCCGCCGCATTGCCTTGGCACTCGGCGTGCCGGAACGCGGTGCGGTACTTGTTGCCGAGATGCAGGCGGCCATGCCACCCGTGGCGCCTGCGGGGCCGCGCCCCGGCGTGCTGGTGGAGTGGTGGCCCAAGCCCGTGATTGCACCGACGCGCGACAGCTGGGTGACTGATCTCATTGAACTCGCCGGCGGCAGCAATCCCTTTGCCGAGCGGGCAGGCAAGAGCACGCCACTCACCGATGGCGAGGTGCTGCAGGCCGCGCCCGACGCGGTGGTGATGAGCTGGTGCGGCGTGCCGCTCGCCAAATATCGCAAGAGCGTTGTCGAGCGACGCGAAGGCTGGGACGCCCTTGCCGCCGTGCGCGAGGGGCGCATCCACGCCGTCACGGAGGCTTATCTGGGCCGTCCCGGTCCGCGGTTGGTGGAGGGTTATCGGGCGCTGTGCGCGGTGGTGGCTCAGGCCCGCGCAGAGCGCCGCTGAGCAGCGCGCAGACCGGCTGCCAGCGCCAGCAGCATGAGCACGGCCAGTCCAGGCGAACCCGCAAAACGACCCTCACCGACTTCCGCCACCGGCGGCAGTGGCGGGGCAATCACGGGAGGCGCGTTTCCGCCGCCCGTCTCCCCGCTTTTCAACTGCACGCCGCGCAGGCCGGTCGGCTCCCACACATCGCCGGGGCCAGCATTGCTGGTGACACGGCCGGCGATACCCGCGCACAGCGGTGTGAACGCGGTGGGATTAGTGCCGCGTTCCTCGGCGGTGGTCTGTGTGCCGCGGCGATCAATCTCGGCGCGCAGGAGATCTGGGTTGTTGGTGAAGATGCCGTCGATCCCCATGTCCAGCAGCAGGCCCATCTGCTGCGCAGTGTTCACCGTGTAGGTGTGCACATGATTGCCATTGGCGTGGTGCAGCTGGATGAGCAGCGGGTTGACGAGAATGGCGGCGAAGTTGGGCGCATACACATCCACATGCTCCGGCAGGATGCCCAGCAGCTCCGGCCCCGCCGGGGCGGCCGCCAGAAACGCGGTGGGCACGGTGTCGTTCAGCGCGCGAAAGCGTTGCAGGCTCATGTCATCGAAGCTCTGCAGCACCATGGTGCTGGTCGGCACGCGGTTGGCCGGGTCGCCGGTGTTGATCAGCCCCTTGCGGGTCAAGAGATCAAAAAACACCTGTTCCGCGCGGCCGCCCGCGGAGTCCTTGGTTTCGACGTGAAAGCGCATCTTGGGGTTGAGGCGCAGATAGCAATCCAGCTGCTCTTCCAGCGGCACGATCTTCGCGCCGGCGTATTCCGGCTTGGCCTGCGTGGGGTTGGCGGTGTTGAACCAGCTGCCGAAGTCCATTTCGCGCATCTCGGCCAGCGTGAAGCTATCCACCCGGCCCGTGCTCTCGCTGGTGCGGTCCACGGTTTCGTCGTGGATGCACACCGGCACTTCGTCCTTGGTGAGGATGAGATCGCACTCCAGCATGTCGCTGTCTTGCTGGATGGCGAGGTCGTAGGCGAAGAAGGTGTGTTCCGGCGCGTACGCGGAAGCGCCGCGATGCGAAATGTTGAGCTGCTTTTCAAGTGCCGGGGCGGCAACCTGGGCCAGAGCCGGCAGGGAAAGGGCGAGCGACAGGGTGAGTACGGTGCAACGCATGGCAGCCTCCAGAAAGTGCGCGGAGGCTAAACCTGATGAGTGACGCAGTTATGAAAGGCGCGTGACAGCAGGGATCAGCCGCGGTCTCTCGCACTCGCGGCATGGGCCTGCAAGCCCTCGGCATCGGCAATGCGGCCCGCGATGGGGGCGAGCACCTTCGCGCCCTCGGGCGTGCACTCGATGAGGCTGGTGCGTTTCTGAAACTCGTAGACGCCGAGCGGATTGCTGAAGCGCGCGGCCCGTGAAGTGGGCAGCACATGGTTGGGGCCGGCGCAGTAATCGCCGAAGGCTTCCGGCGCGTGACGACCCAGGAAAATCGCACCGGCATGGCGAATCTGCTGGACAAGCGCGCGCGGGTTTTCGACCGACAGCTCGAGGTGCTCGGCAGCGATGCGGTTGGCGAGTTCTGCGGCTTCTTCAAGCGAACGCACTTGAATCAATGCGCCGCGATCCTTCAACGCCGCACGCACGATGGCATCGCGCGGCAGCTCGGCGATGCGGCGATCAAGTGCGGCCTGCACCGCATCGAGAAACTGAGCGTCGGGCGAGAGCAGGATGCTCTGGGCATCCTCGTCGTGCTCGGCCTGGCTGAAGAGATCCATCGCAATCCAGTCGGGGTTGGTGAGCCCATCGCAGATCACCAGAATCTCCGATGGCCCTGCAATCGCATCGATACCGACACGCCCGAACACGAGGCGCTTGGCGGCGGCGACGTAGGCATTGCCGGGGCCGAAGATCTTGTCTACCGCAGGCACCGTCGCGGTGCCGTAGGCGAGTGCGGCCACAGCCTGCGCGCCGCCGATGGTGAACACGCGATCCACGCCAGCCAGGTGTGCGGCACCCAGCACGGTGGTGTTCGGCTCTCCGCCGGGCGTCGGCGTGACCATGACCAGCTCGCCCACACCCGCCACCTTGGCGGGGATCGCGTTCATCAGCACGCTCGACGGATACGCCGCCTTGCCGCCCGGCACGTAGAGGCCCGCGCGATCCAGCGGCGTGACGCGCTGGCCCAGCGTGTTGCCGTGGGCGTCGGTAAAGCTCCACTCCGCAATTTTCTGGTGCTCGGCGTAGGCGCGGATGCGCGCTGCTGCGGCTTCGAGCGCCTGCTGCAAATCCACCGGCAGGCTCTTCCACGCCGCTTCGAGGGCGGCCTTGGGCAGCTCCAGTTCGGCGGCGCGCGCGACGCTGCGGCGGTCGAAGCGGTTGGTGTATTCAACGAGGGCGACATCGCCCTGCGTGCGAATCGCCTCGACGATCTGCGCGGTGCGCGCGGTCACTTCCAGAGAAGACTCCGGCGCGCGGTCGGTCAGTGCGGCAAAGCGCGCTTCAAAATCAGCCTCGGCTGTCGTGAGCCGGTTGATGAGCACGGTCATGGCTCAAGCGGCCGTCTGCGCAAACTGATCCAGCAGCGCCTGGATACGCGCGTGCTTCATCTTCATCGCCGCCTTGTTGACCACCAGGCGCGAGGTGACTTCGCAGACGCGCTCGATCTCGACCAGGCCGTTGGCCACCAGCGTCTTGCCGGTGGCGACGAGGTCGACAATGACGTCAGCCAGGCCAACCAGCGGGGCGAGTTCCATCGAGCCATAGAGCTTGATGATCTCCACCTGTTCACCGCGCGCGGCGTAGTGGCGCTTGGTGATTTCGGGGTATTTCGTCGCCACCCGCAGGCGCTTGCCCGGCTTGTATTCAAAGCCCTTGGGGGCGGCGACCGAGAGGCGGCAGCGGGCGATGTTCAAATCCAGCGGCTCGTAGAGCGCGGCACCGCCGTGCTCCATGAGAATGTCCTTGCCGACGATCCCTAAGTCCGCCGCACCGTATTCGACGTAAGTGGGCACATCGGTGGGGCGGATGATGAGGAAGTGCACGTCCGGCTGGGTGGAGGGCACTTTCAGCAGGCGGTCGATGTCGCCTGCCGGAGCCAGGCCGATGCGGGCCAGCAGGGGCAGCGATTCTTCGAGAATGCGGCCCTTGGAGAGCGCGATGGTGAGGGCGTTGGCGTTTGACATGAGGCGCGCATTGTAAGGGTTTGCGGGCGTCTGGCTTATGGTTTGCTTGTATTTCAGGGCAAGGAAAAGACCATGACCCTGACCACCCGCATCGGCATCCGCCAGCACGTCTTCGCAGACTTGAAGACCCTGCTCGCCAAGGCCAGCCCCGCGCGCAGCGGCGATGCCCTGGCGGGTGTGGCGGCGGTGAATGCCGAGGAGCGCGTAGCCGCCCAGCTGGCGCTGGCCGATGTGCCGCTGCGACGCCTGCTCGACGAGCCGCTGATTCCCTACGAGCAGGACGAGGTGACGCGGCTGATCTGCGATACGCACGATGCAGCCGCCTTCGCCCCGCTGGCCTCGCTCACCATCGGTGGCTTCCGCGACTGGCTGCTGGCCTCATCCCCCGAAGCGGTGATGGCCGCTGCACGCGGCATCACGCCAGAGATGGCAGCTGCCGTGAGCAAGCTCATGCGCAATCAGGACTTGATTGCGGTCGCGCGCAAGTGCCGCGTCGTCACCCGCTTTCGCAACACCATTGGTCTGCCGGGACGCATGAGCATCCGCCTGCAGCCCAACCACCCCACCGACGACTTGCAGGGTGTGGCCGCCAGCCTGCTCGAAGGCCTGCTGTATGGCTGCGGCGATGCGGTGATCGGCATCAATCCGGCGGGCGATGCGCTGACCCAGCTCGCACCCCTGTGGCGGATGATGGATGCGCTGATCGCCCGCCACCGCATCCCCACCCAAAGCTGCGTGCTGGCGCATGTGACGCGGCAGATCGAGGCGATCCATGCGGGCTTGCCGCTGGACCTGGTGTTTCAGAGCATCGGCGGCACCGAGGCGCTCAACAGCAGCTTTGGTGTCTCGCTCGCCCTGCTGCGTGAAGCGCGCGCGGCTGCACTATCGTTGGGTCGCGGCACCTTGGGAAATCAGGTGATGTATTTCGAGACCGGCCAGGGCGCGGCCCTGAGTGCGAACGCCCATCACGGACTCGACCAGCAAACCTGCGAGGCCCGCGCCTACGCCGTTGCGCGCGCCTTCGACCCGCTGCTGGTCAACACCGTGGTCGGCTTCATCGGCCCCGAATATCTCTACGACGGCAAGCAGATCATCCGCGCGGGGCTGGAGGATCACTTCTGCGGCAAGCTGCTGGGCCTGCCGATGGGTGTGGACGTCTGCTACACCAACCACGCCGAGGCGCGGCCCCGACACGGTGCCCGAGCGAAGCGAGGTGGGTGCGGGAGGGGCCGCGTGCGCCCGCTCCCGCACCCACCTATCGGGCACCGTGTCGCGGGCGCACCAGGACGACATGGATACGCTGCTCACCGTGCTCGTCGCTGCCGGCTGCACCTATGTGATGGCGGTGCCGGGGGCCGACGACGTGATGCTCAACTATCAGAGCACCAGCTACCACGATGCGCTGTATGTGCGCGACACGCTGGGCGTGCAGCGCGCACCGGAGTTTGAGGACTGGCTACGGTCGATGGGCATCGTTGATGCTGGAACCGGTCGCATTGCGCCCGGCACTCCAGCCCTGCGCGCATTGCGTGCGGGGCTGCAGGAACGGGAGCAATAAATGACCCTGCTTCTTGCCGCCGCAACACCCCCTCCCCCAGCCCCTCCCCGCAAGGGGGAGGGGAACCATTGGTTCGTGCGAGCTAACTCCCTCCCCCTTG
The DNA here is from genome assembly GCA_947085665.1 of uncultured Sinobacteraceae bacterium. Taxonomy (GTDB): domain Bacteria; phylum Pseudomonadota; class Gammaproteobacteria; order Nevskiales; family Nevskiaceae; genus Stagnimonas. Next base: position 25,543 of record CAMTXV010000138.1, read on the forward strand.
CGGGGAGGGTCAGGGGCGGGGGTTCTCGATGACGACAACAGAAACGTTGATTGCAGCGATGACCCCCGATCATTGGCCCGAGCTGCGCGCCTTCACTCCCGCCCGCCTCGCGCTCGGCCGCTCTGGGGCAAGCCTGCCCACCGCACAGGTGCTCGCCTTCCAACTCGCCCATGCACAGGCGCGCGATGCGGTGTGGACGCCGCTCGACGTGCCCTTGCTGACCGCACAACTCGACGCAGACGGCTGGCAGACGCAGCGCGCGCACAGCGCAGCAGCCGACCGCCACACCTATCTCGCAAGGCCCGACTGGGGCCGCCGCCTGCACGCAGCTTCGCGTGCCGCACTCCCCCTCAGTGCAAGGCCTGCTGACGTCGTGTTCGTCGTCAGCGATGGGCTGTCGTCCACTGCCACGCAGCGCCATGCCGCACCGCTGCTGCGCGCATTGCGACCCCGGCTCGATGGCCTCGTCATCGCCCCGCTCGTCATTGCCACCCAAGCGCGCGTCGCGCTGGCCGATGAAGTGGGCGAAGCACTGCAAGCACGGCTGGCCGTGAGCCTGATCGGCGAGCGACCTGGCCTCTCATCACCCGACAGCTTGGGCGCGTATGTCACCTACGCCCCGCGCGTGGGCCTCACCGATGCCGCCCGCCACTGCCTGAGCAACATCCGCCCCGAAGGTCTGGGCTACGAGGCTGCCGCCGCACAGCTCGCCGCGCTCATCCACACCGCGCTGCAACAGCAACGCAGCGGCGTCGGCCCCGTGGCCCACGCGCCAAGCAGGGCCGCCTTGCCAGACTGAACTCGGCAGGCGGCGAGCGCGTCTACACGGCATGCGTACCGCCTCCCTACTCGCCCTCGGCTTGCTGGCCACGGCCGCTGCCGCAGCGCCGGAGCTGCGCTTCGTCAACGATGCTGGCCTACCCACCGCCACGCTGCGGCAGCTGCAGGCCGACTACGGCCTCTGGGCGCAGCGGGTGTATCGCCTCAATCATCTCGCCCGGCCAACGCCGGCCACGGTGGTCATCACCCGTCAGGTGGACATCGGCTACTACACCCGCCCCAACGTCTACCTGCCGCCAGACGACGACCCACGCGAGATGCTGGAAACCTTCGTGCACGAGCTGGCGCACCACGCCACCGGGCATGAGTCGAGCTTCTTCTTCAAGGAGGGCATTGCCACCCACACCGCCGAAGCGCTGTTCGCCGAGCAGGGCGAGCGCATCGAGGGCTGGCCGCAGTACGGCATTGCTACGGATGCCTGGGTGAGCCTGTTTCTGCAGCGCGGTCAGCTGCCGGCCTTGCAGTCATTGGTGGAAAAGAGCGGCTACGACGGCAGCACGCGCGAGGCCGACTTTCGCAGCTGGCAGACCTACCTCGTGGCCGCGAGCTTCATCGGCTGGCTCATCGAGAACGAGGGTTACGACACTTTCAAAAGCGTGTTCTGGGAAGAAACACTGGGCGAGCGTCACACCGAATGGGAGCGCCGCTGGCTGGCCTCCATCCGCCAGCAGGGCCTGCCGCCCTTCGATGTGGCGCAAGCCCTGCCGCAGACGGCGCGCTATGCGTATTACGCACGCCGCCTACGGGGTTAGCTAGAACACCTTGCCTTCGTCATAGGCCAAGGTTTCGGCCACGGTGAGGCGCGGCTTGCGCGGCCAGTTGCCGACTTCCTTCGCATAGCCCACCGCCAGGGTCATCACCGGCACGTAGCGCTCGGGGATATTGAAGGCCTTCTGCACGCCTGCTGAGTCGAAGCCGATCATCGGCCCGCTGACCAGGCCCTTGGCATCCGCTGCCAGCATGAGGTTCATCGCCGCGAAGCTGGCGCTGCGGATCACCTCGTCGCGCACCAGCTGGGCGTTGCTGTACTGGCTGTAGAAGCCCGCGGCGCCATTGACGAACCAGTCAGCCACGCCCTGATCGATGAGGCCGGCTTTCATCGCGCGCCCCATCAGGCCTGGCAGCTTCTCGTGGGCGAGCGTGTCGCCGAGGATGATGAAGGTGACAGCTGCATCGGATACCTTGGCCTGGTTCCAGCTCAAGGCCTTGAGCTTTTCCTTCTGCGCGGCATCCACGACGGCGATGAAGCGCGTGTGCTGCAAATTGAAAGACGACGGCGCTTCCAGCGCGTAGCTCACCAGCTCTTCGATCTCGGCTTTCGACAGCGGCTTGCTGGAGTCAAAGGCATTGGCGGAAACGCGGTGCTTGATGGAGTCGAGGGTGTTGGTGCTCATCGGTCTGATCCTGTGTCTGGTTGAAGTGCCACGAGACTAGACCCGGGCTGGCGACCGCGAAATCAATTTGTTCTGTCGTGATCGTTCGGCTTTTTTGAGCGTGCGGGCGCGCCGTCAAAGCCCGGCGAGCACCCGTACATTGGCTGCGGCGGTGGCGCGAAAGGCGTCGGAGATGCGCGGCTCTGCGGCCACCGTCTGCCAAAACCCCAGCGCAGCGGGTCGCATGGCGACGTAGGCGTCGATCAAGCCACCCACCGGCGCCGGCACCGTGAATACGGGCGTGATGACCTCGCCGCCCACCGGCGCATAGCGCATGGGCAGCATGTCGTAGACGGGTGCGAGCGTGAACTGGCCGTAGCCTTCGCGCGCGGCAGTGTCGTGGTGCAGGCCGAGGTTGCCAGGGTGCATGTCGGTGTTGGCGATGAGATGGCCGAAGGCGCTGATGCGCTCGATGCACTCGACATCGGCCGCTGCGAGCCGCTTTTGCATGGCCAGTGCGCGAGCAATGGCGGGCCAAGGCTGGCCGATGCCAGTGAACTCCGTATCGGCCATGCCGATACTGACGACGCTACGTCGTCCCCACAGGCCCACGCGGTCGAACCGCTGCACTTCGAGAAAAGTGCGCCCTTGGGCCTGTACGATTTCACTCTGCGCCGCCGCGATGCCCGCACCGCGCAAGGCCGCCTGCGCGTGATGCTCGGCGATCAGCAAGTCAGACCAACGCTGCCCGACGGCTTCACCCAGGGGCGGGGAGAACTTGACGATCACTTCGAGCTGCGGTTGCTGGCTACCGCGATGGAGGCTCAGCACAAACTTAGGCTGCTCGCCGCCCGCGGAGGAGCCGGCCACTTGCCCCTGCATCACTTCGCTGGCGAGCTTCGGGTAAGTCTGCGCGCGATCCGCATCCTCTACCCAGCTAGCCGTACTGCCTGTGGCATGGCGGTGCTCCCACCACCGTGCATAGGCACCGTCGCCAATCAACAAGTCACCGGGCAGATCATCACCGCGACGACTTAGCGCATAGAGCGTGGTCGGGGCATCCCAGTCGCGGATGTCCATCGGCAACTGCAAATCAACATGACGACTGGGGAAAGAGCGGCCTAAGAAACCCTGCGGGCGCAAGTCTTGAATCCACCAAGGTAAGTCTGGGTAGTGCCGCGTCGCAGCCTTCTGACCAATGCAGGACTCAAACCAGAACTCGCCCGCTGCGAGGCAGTACAGCGTGCCGATCTTGAGCGCCTCACCGGTCTCTGCAATGCGGTAGACCGGCACCTCTGGCGGTAAATCGCGGATGCCACGCAGCAAACCGTAACGGCGCAACTTGGGCGCGCCCATCGGCAGCACCTGCATCCGCAATGCGGCCAGCCGGCGCGATAGCGTGGGCTGCGGCAGGCCGGTGAGCGCCGCCAGTTCGGCGGCGGTGGCCGTGCTGCGTGCTAGGCGATCAAGGATCACGACAGACATCAGGTGAGCGCTCGAATGAATAGTAAATTCAGTCGAATGATATCCATACTTATCTGATATTACGAAACTATTTTCCCGAAATGATCGGTAATTGAATAGTATTTTGACATCTAAAACTGCTTGCCGACCCGCTTGATCTGCGCCCCCAGAGCCGCGAACTTGCCTTCGATGTCCTCGTAGCCGCGATCCATGTGGTAAACGCGGTCGATCACCGTCTCGCCATCGGCGCAGAGGGCGGCCATCACCAGCGCCGCCGAGGCGCGCAGGTCGGTGGCCATGATCGGCGCGGCGGTGAGGCGCTCCTTGCCCGTGACGATGGCGGTGTGGCCGTCGATGCGGATGTCGGCACCCAGCCGCAGCAGCTCGTGCGCGTGCATGAAGCGGTTCTCGAAGATGGTTTCCTTGGTCACGGAGACACCTTCAGCCAAGCAGTTGAGCGCCATGAACTGCGCCTGCATGTCGGTGGGGAAGCCGGGGTGCGGCATGGTGTGGATGTTGACGGCGAGCGGCCGCTTGCCCTGCATGTCCACCTCGATGAAGTCGCTGCCGGTGCGCACCACGGCGCCGGCCTGTTGCAGCTTGACCAGCACGGCATCGAGCAGCGCGGGGTCGGTGTTGGTGACACGCACCTTGCCGCGCGTGGCGGCGGCGGCGGCGAGGAAGGTGCCGGTCTCGATGCGGTCCGGCAGCACCTTGTGGGTGGCGGCGTGCAGGGCCTTCACGCCCTGGATGCGGATGGTGGTGGTGCCCTCGCCTTCGATCTTGGCACCCATGGCGCGCAGGCAGCGGGCGAGGTCAACGACCTCCGGCTCGCGGGCGGCGTTTTCGAGCACCGTCTCGCCGTCGGCGAGGGTGGCGGCCATCATCAGGTTCTCGGTGCCGGTGAC
>CAMTXV010000139.1:0-5101 GCA_947085665.1 uncultured Sinobacteraceae bacterium
CGCAAGCTCGCCGCCGAGTTCCACCCGGACAAAAACAAGGCGCCGGGTGCTGAAGACCGCTTCAAGGAGGTCAACGAGGCCAACGAGGTGCTCAGCGACGACGCCAAGCGCAAGGCCTACGACGAGCTGGGCAGCAACTGGCGTGCGGGTCAGCAATTTCGCCCGCCACCGGGCTGGGGTTCAGGCCGTGGCCGGCGTGGCGGTGGGGGGAGTCCCGGCGGCTTCAGCGGTGATTTTTCTGACCTGTTCTCCTCCATGTTCGGGGGCGGCGGCGGTGGTGGCATGGGCGGCGGCTTTGCGCCCGAGGCGGAAGACAGCCGCGATGTGCTCACCATTTCCCTGGAGGAATCCTTCCACGGTGGCAGCCGCCGCGTGCAGCTCAGTGGCGGCCGCACACTCGACGTGAAAATTCCTAAAGGCATCACTGAGGGCCAGACCATTCGTCTCAGCGGCCAGGGCCGCTTCGGGGGCGATTTGCTGCTGGAGATGCGCTTTGCCGAGCATCCGCGCTTCGAGGTGAAAGGTCGCGATCTGAGCTGCGTGGTACTCGTCGCACCCTGGGAATCTGCATTGGGCGCCACCGTGAGCGTGCCGACGCTTGGCGGCGAAGTGGAGCTGAAGCTGCCGGCGGGCATTGCCGGTGGCAAGAAGATGCGACTCAAGGGCCGCGGTCTGCCGGGCAGCACTGCGGGCGATCAGATCATCGAGATCCGCGTGGTCACGCCGCCGGCGGTCAGCGACGAAGACCGCGCCTTTTATCAGCAGATGGCCGAGCGCTTCGCCTTCAATCCCCGCGTTTCGAGTTAGCCGCGCTTGATGCGTCGCGGCTTGAAACGCTGCACCAGCGCTTCAAGCATGCCGGGTTCAGAGTTGCTCGACTGGTAGCGCGCGGCGAGATAGGCCTGCAGCAGCGGCGCCAGTGATTCCGCGAGTTCGGGGCGCTGCTCCAGCACGCGGGCTATGAAGCGCTGCGGCCCTTCCTGGGGGCGCTGCACCAGGCCATCACGAGCCAGGCGTTGCGTGGCCTGCTGCCAGAGTTTCAATGCGGCATCGCGGCTTTGCGCAGGCGCCGCACGACGCAGGGCAATCAGACCGAACACCCCCACCGCGGCCGAGAGCGTGACGATCATCGTCAGCATCAGGTCGCGCCAGCCTTCGATGCCGAAGCGGCTCATCAGCTCCTTCTGTAGATCGGGCCCGTAGGCCAGCACCCAGCGGTTCCACTGCGCGTTCACCCAGTCCCAGCGCGCCTCAAGCTGCGTGAATAGCTGCATGCCACTGCGCCGCAAGGTGAAGGGCAGGGCCTCATCTGCCGCCAGTGCCGATTGCAGGTTCTGCTCCACGCGATTGGGGGCTACTGCGGCCGTGGGGTCGATGCGCACCCAGCCCTGGCCTTGCAGCCACACCTCGGCCCAGGCGTGGGCATCGGACTGCCGCACGGTGTAGTAGCCGCCAATGGCATTGCGCTCGCCGCCTTGATAGCCGGTCACCACGCGCGCCGGCACGCCGCCGGCGCGCATCAGCGTGGTGAAGGCGCTGGCGTAGTGCTCACAGAAGCCGCGCCGCGTGTTGAACAGAAACTCATCGACGGGATTGCCGCCTTCGAGAATGGGCGGATTGAGCGTGTAGAAAAACGGCTGGTTGCGAAACAGGGAAAGGGCCGACTGCACCATGGTTTCGGCGCTCTGGCCCTCTTGGCGCCATTGCGCCGCCAGGGCCACCGCTTGCGGGTTGCGGTTGCGCGGCAGGCGCAGCGCCATGCGCCGGTGCAGGTCTGGCAGTTCGGGCTGGGCGACATAGCGTGGGTGCGATACCGCGCGGTAGAGCATGCGCTCGCGTACGGGCTTGGGCGTCAGCAGGCGGCCATCGGCAGTAATCACCGAATCGGCGGGGCGTTGCGCCGGGTCGATACTGTCGAGCGCAAAGAGCCAGGTGGTGCGATTGGGTTCCAGCGTCACCTCGTAGCCAATGCTCTCCCCGAGCAGTTGCACCGGGTAGGGCGCGGTGTAGACCGGCCCGCCCTCGGTCCACTCGCGGCCATCAAACTCCCAGAACACGGGGCCGCGCCAGTACAGCTGGTTGCGCTCCGGGGCATCGCCATCGAACTGCACGCGGAAGGCGAGTTCATCCGAGAGGATCAGCCCGGCAATGTCGCCTGGGGCCATGCGGTCCGACAGCCCGGAACGCGCAGCTCCCGCATCAGAGGGCAAACCCCAGATGGGGCCAGGCACGCGAGGAAACAGCACGAACATCAACAGCATCAGCGGCAAGGCCTGCGCCACCAGCCGGCCACCGCGCTTGGCCGTCACCTTCAGGGGCAAGGGCTCGCCCGCGTGGTTGGATTCGATCAGCACCGTGGTGATGGCCGCGGTGGTGAGCAGCAGGTACAGCAGGGTCCAGAGTTCCTGCGAAAACAGGAAGTGCGTGGTGCAGATGAAATACATCAGGAACACCATCACCATCACGTCGCGGCGCTGGTCCATTTCGGTGAGCTTCAAGGCCGCCATCACCACCAGCAGCGCGACACCCGCATGCTGGCCGTTGATGCGGCCGTAGCTGGCAAACACCGCGGCAAAGGCGGCCAGTGCCAGAGCGCCGCGAATCCATTTGCTGGGCATGGTGAAGTGCCGCCGGGCAGCCCAGGCACGCCAGGCAATCACGGCGAGCACCGCAGCGGTTTCCCAGGAGGGCAATCGGGCGAGATGTGGCGCCAGCACCAGCGCCAGTACAGCCAGCAGCCGCAGCAGGGTCGCCACATGCAGATAGCTGCTCACCGCAGGACGTGCAGTGCTCATGCACCGCCACCCGGCAGGCCGTAGAGCGCGAGTGCCCTGAGGCATTGGTGCTGATGCGCCTCGCCCAGTGCCGGCCCCAGCACCAGCTCCGGCAGCGCCAGCACATAGGGCTCGCGCGCCGCCTCGGCATCCAGCACCCAGCGGGTGAGCTGTTGCAAACGGGCTTCGGTGTCGAGCCCGGTGAGTGCGGCCCAGTCGAACACGCGCTCGCTGGAGATGGTTTCGCCGAAATGCTTCACCACCGGCAGGCCCATCTTGGCGAAGCTCTTCCAGTGGATGGTGCGCGGCGTATCGCCCGGCGCGTAGGCGCGGAGGCCCACGAATTCATCCACGCCCGGGCGGTTGGTGGCGGCGTGGCCAGAATCGCCGGCGGCGACGGGTGGCTGGCGCAGCTGCGTGGAGGGCGCGGGATACACGACGGTGTTCATATCCAGCTCGATCCAGGTCCAGGCATGCAGCAGGCCCAACGGAAACTCGGTGGCCACCGCAAAGCGCGGTGCGCGCAGCCAGCCACGCTGCGGGGCTGCCAGCAGCAGTGTGCCCAGCACCTGGCCTTCGGCGGGCACATCGAGATAAGCGCCCGGGGGTTCATCGGGCCAGCCCAGCGCAATGGTGTAGCGGGTTTCGGCGCTGGGGTTTTCCAGCCACACCTCGAAACGTGCCTGCTCGCCCGCAAAAACGGCCGCCGTCTTGCCCACCCGCAGCCGCAGATTGAGCAGATTGGCGTGCGTGTGATGCATGCCCAAGAGGCCCAGACCCATCAGCAGAAAGGTGAGCGCGAAGGCCATGCTGTTGGAGTAGTTCATGGCCCCCGCCAGCATCACCAGCAGCAGCACGCCATAGCCGTAGCCGAAGCGCGTCGGCACGATGTAGATGCGGTGGCGCGCAATCGACACCGGCCCTGGCTGGCGTGAAACCCGCGCCGCCACCCAGCGGTTGATGCGCTGGCGTGCGGCACGCACCGGATGCAGAACGATCATGCCGATGCGGGCCAGAAAGGGATCACGCCCGTCGACGTGGTGCGCTTCGGGGACGGGCGCAAGCACCGGGCGCAGGCGCATGCGGCGAGCCTAGGGAATGGCCACGGCTTCAAGGATGGCCTCGGCCGTGGGCGCTGCCCGTTCGCGCTCGGCGGCAATCAGTCGGTGCTGGGCCACGGCAGGAAACACGGCTTGCACGTCTTCCGGAATCACGCCGCTGCGGCCTTCCAGCAGCGCCCAGGCCTGTGCGGCGCGGCGTAGGGCAAGGCCGGCTCGCGGTGAGAGGCCCTGCTTCAAACCGGGGTGGCGACGGGTGTGGTCGATGAGGGCTAGCAGGTAGTCGACCAGCGCCGGCGAGGTGACCACCGCGCCCACCTGGGTCTGTGCCTCGCGCAGCTGCGCGGGCGTGAGCGCCGGTTGCAGCTCGGCCAGCAGGCTGCGGCGGTCCTGTTCCAGCAGCAGCGCGCGTTCGGCGGCACGGGGGGGGAAGCCCATCGACAGCCGCATGAGGAAGCGGTCCATCTGCGATTCCGGCAGCGGGAACACGCCAATCTGGTCTGCCGGGTTTTGCGTGGCGAGCACGAAGAAGGGATCGGGCAGGGGGCGGGTGGCGCCCTCGACACTCACCTGACGTTCTTCCATGGCTTCCAGCAGCGCGGATTGCGTCTTGGGGCTGGCGCGGTTCACTTCGTCCGCCAGTACCACCTGCGAAAAGATCGGGCCGGGGTGAAAGCGGAAGCTAGAATGGCCGCTCACCGCATCGCGCTCGAAGATCGACACGCCCAGGATATCGGCTGGCAACAGGTCACTGGTGAACTGCACGCGCTGGAAGGAGAGCCCCAGCACCTTGGAGAGTGCGAGCGCCAGCGTGGTCTTGCCCACGCCCGGCACGTCTTCAATCAGCAGATGACCACGAGCCAGGAGGCAGGTGAGAGCGAGCTTGAGCTGGCGTTCCTTGCCCAGCACGATGGTGCCGAGCGACGTCAGTGTGCGTTGCAGATCGAGATTCATTGGAGGGTGGCGATCTTCTCGCCCATGTTCAGGGTTTGTTTTGACGTGAGCGCATTCCAGCCCAGTTTTTTCGGCGTCAGCAGGATCACCGTCGAGCCCATGTTGAAGCGGCCCATCTCCATGCCCTTCTCGAGCGTGACCACACCCTGGGCCGTGTGCACGCGAGGGGTTTCATCCCGCAGATGTGGCGGGCTGATCTCGCCGGCCCACACCGTCTCCATCGAACCCACGAACAGCGCGCCCACCAGCACCATGGCCATCGGCCCCAGCTCGGTATCGAAGAGCGCCACCACAGATCGGAAGAGCGTCGTGTAG
>CAMTXV010000140.1:0-6222 GCA_947085665.1 uncultured Sinobacteraceae bacterium
CGACCAGGGTCTGATGTTTGGCTACGCCTGCGACGAAACCAAAGAACTGATGCCCGCGCCCATCTACTACAGCCACCGTCTCGTCGAGACCCAGGCCAAGGTGCGCAAGGCCAAGAAGGGCGGCCTGCCCTGGCTGCGCCCGGATGCCAAATCACAAGTCACGCTGCGCTACGCCGATGGCGTGGCGGTTGGCGTCGATGCCGTGGTGCTCTCCACCCAGCACAGCCCCGACATCAAGCTGAAAGACCTGCGCGAAGCGGTGATGGAATCCATCATCAAGCCCGTCATCCCCGCCAAGTGGATCACCAAGGCCACCAAGTTCCACATCAACCCCACCGGCAACTTCGTGATCGGCGGCCCCGTGGGCGACTGCGGCCTCACCGGCCGCAAGATCATCGTTGACACCTACGGCGGCTGGGCGCGCCACGGTGGCGGTGCGTTCTCTGGCAAGGACCCTTCCAAGGTTGATCGCAGCGCTGCCTACGCCGCGCGCTACGTGGCCAAAAACATCGTCGCCGCCGGCCTCGCCAAGCGCTGCGAAGTGCAGGTGAGCTACGCGATTGGCGTGGCCGAACCGACCTCGATCTTCGTCACCAGCTTCGGCACCGGCGTGGTGAGCGATGCCGCACTCGAGAAGCTGGTGCGCAAGAACTTCGACCTGCGCCCGGGCGGCATCATCAAGATGCTCGACCTGATCCACCCGATGTACCAGATGACCGCGAGCTACGGCCACTTCGGCCGCGCGCCCATCGCCATGACGGGTGCGGATGGCAGCAAATTCACCGCGTTCTCGTGGGAAGCCACCGACAAGGCCGACCTGCTCAAGAGCGAAGCGAAGAAGTTGAAGTAAGAACTGCACCGTTGCGTCAGAGAAGCCGCCGCAAGGCGGCTTTTTTGTGTACGGTGCTGGCCCGCCCGTCCCACGCCGCCCCGCATGTCTGACCGCATTCCACTGCGCACCAACGATGGCGCAACGGCTGAAATCCACTCACGCGGCGCGCACCTCACCCACTGGCAACCGGCCGGCGCGCAGGCAAGCCGCCTGTTCGTCAGCGACCGCGCGATCTATGCCGAGGGCGTTCCGATTCGCGGCGGCGTGCCGGTGATCTTTCCGCAGTTCGCAGGCGAAGGCCCCCTGCCCAAGCATGGCTTCGCGCGCACGGCGCAGTGGCGCTTGCAAGAGCAGCATGCCGACTGCGCCGTTTTTGAGTGGAGAGATGACGTCAGCACCCGCGCGCACTGGCCCCATGCTTTTGCGGCGCGCTTGAGCGTCACCATCGGCGGCACGGCGCTTAACGTGGCACTCGACATAAACAATACCGGCAGCAGCCCCTTTCACTTCACCGCCGCCCTGCACACCTATCTCGCGGTGCAGGACATCGCGGAGGTTCAGGTGCTCGGCCTGCAAGGCCTGCATTACCGCGATACCGCCCAGGGCGGCCGCATGGCGCGCGAGGCCGATGCGGGCTTAAGCATCGTCGGCGAGGTGGATCGCAACTACTTCGCCACGCCCTCCTCACTGGTGATGCAGGACGGCAGCCGCAACCTGCGCATCGAGCAGACGGGCTTTGTCGATACCGTGATTTGGAACCCTGGCGCTGCCAGCAGCGCCAATTTCAAGGATCTGGCAGCAGACGATTACCAGCGCTTTCTCTGCATCGAAGCCGCCACCATCGCCCAGCCGGTGACGCTGCCGCCGGGCGGCCAGTGGCGCGGCAGCCAGCGGCTGATGGCTTGAATATCCTTGTATCCGCATAAGCGGATATACTCCCGTGCACTTGGCCCGCGAGGGGCGCTGCGACCGTCAGAAACCGTGACGGCCAGGCTCGCTGGCACCTCATAAGCAACTGCGCCCGTTCCACTTTTTATTCTCATGGAGCGACGCATGAACGCAATGACCAAGCCCTTCACCGACTACAAGGTCCGTGACATTTCCCTGGCCGAATTTGGCCGCAAGCGCATCCGCATGGCCGAAGAAGAAATGCCCGGCCTGATGGCGATCCGCGCCAAGTACGCGCCGCTGAAGCCGCTGGCTGGCGTGCGCCTCACCGGCTCGCTGCACATGACCAAGGAAACCGCCGTGCTGCTCGAAACGCTCGGCCACCTGGGCGCCTCGGTTCGCTGGGCCACCTGCAACATCTTCTCGACGCAGGACGACGCTGCTGCCGCAGTCGCCGCCGCCGGCACGCCGGTGTTCGCCTGGAAGGGCGAGACGCTGGAAGAGTACTGGGACCTCACCATGGACTGCGTCACCCACACCCTGCCCGACGGCACCCTCACCGGCCCCGAGCTGGTAGAGGATGACGGCGGCGACGTGACCCTGCTGATCCACAAGGGCTACGAGCTGGAACAGGGCAGCGACTGGGTCAACACCCCCAGCGACAACCACGAAGTGCAGGTCATCAAGAACCTGCTCAAGAAAGTCGCCAAGGAGCGCCCCGGCTTCTGGACCCGCGTGGTCAAGGACTGGCGCGGCGTCGCTGAAGAAACCACCACCGGCGTGCATCGCCTGTATCAGATGATGGAGTCGGGCTCGCTGCTCGTGCCCGCCATCAACGTCAACGATTCCGTGACGAAGTCGAAGTTCGACAACCTCTACGGCTGCCGCGAATCGCTGGCCGACGGCATCAAGCGCGCCACCGATCTGATGATCGCCGGCAAGGTCGCTTTCGTCGCCGGCTACGGCGACGTGGGCAAGGGTTCGGCGTTCTCGCTGCGTGGCCTCGGTGCGCGCGTGATCGTGAGCGAAATCGACCCCATCAACGCCCTGCAGGCGGCGATGGAAGGCTTTGAAGTGAAGACCATCGAAGACGTGCTGCCCTTTGCCGACATCTACTGCACCACCACCGGCAACAAGGACATCATCACCCTCGAACACATGAAGGCGATGAAGAACAACGCCCTCGTGTGCAACATCGGCCACTTCGACAACGAGATCCAGATGGATCGTCTGAACACCTCGAATGCCGTGCGCGACAACATCAAGCCGCAGACCGATCGCTACACCTTCCCGGACACGGGCCGCAGCATCTATGTGCTCGCCGAAGGCCGCCTCATCAACCTCGGCTGCGCGCATGGCCACCCGGCCTTCGTGATGTCCAACAGCTTCAGCAACCAGACGCTCGCCGCGATGGATCTGTGGAAGAACAAGGACGTCTACGAGAAGACCGTGTATCGCCTGCCCAAGAAGCTGGACGAGGAAGTGGCGGCACTGCATCTCGAACAGATCGGCGTGAAGCTGACCAAGCTCACCCCGGATCAGGCCGCCTACCTCGGCGTGCCGGTGGAAGGCCCTTACAAGCCGGATCACTACCGCTATTAAGGCTGGTTGTTACGCGCTGCAAATCGACGGCGCGTGGCATCAGCCACGCGCCGTTTTTTGTTGAGCTGTCATTCCCGCGAAAGCGAGAATCCAGTCTCTCAATGCGCGGTGAAACATCACGGCGCTTCGCGCCGCCTAGATTGCGTTTGGCCGGGATCGGGAGTGACATAACGTCACTCCCGCTTAAGCCAAACGCTTTCGCGGGAATGACAAGTAATTTGGTATTGCTGATGAGCCAAGGCTTATGAAAATCCATCACTTAAATTGCGGTTCGATGTGCCCGCACGGCCGTCGCCTGATGCAGGGTGAAGGTGGCTGGTTTGAGCCCGCGCAGATCGTCTGCCACTGCTGGCTCATCGAGGGCCGCAATGGGCTCACGCTGGTCGATACCGGCCTGGGCACCGCGCAGATGAAGGGCATGGTGACGGGCAGCAACAAGGCGCTGATGCGGCCGAAGCTGAAGCTGGAAGAAACAGCGCTCGCGCAGATCGCCGCACTGGGCTTCAAGGCCAGCGACGTGCGCCACATCGTGCTCACGCATCTGGACTTCGATCATGCGGGGGCGCTGGCGGATTTCCCCGATGCAGAAGTGCATGTGCATGGCCCTGAGCTGGCAGCAGCGCAAGCACCAGCCAGCTTCATCGAGAAGCAACGTTACGAAGCGCGCCTGTGGAGTCACCAGCCGAAGTGGCAGACGCACAGCACGAGCGGCGAACGCTGGAATGGCTTCGAGTCGGTGCGCGCGCTCGGCGAAGGCGACGACGAGATTCTGCTGGTGCCACTGGTGGGTCACACGCGCGGCCACACCGGCGTGGCGGTGCGCGAGGCGGGTGGATGGCGACTACATTGCGGCGATGCCTATTTCTTCCACACCGAAGTGCAGACGCCCGCGCACAGTCCGGCTGGCCTCGGCTTTTTCCAATCGGCGCTCGCCGTCGACAACGCCGCGCGCAAAACCAATCAAGCCCGCCTCGTCGCACTCAACGCGCAGGGCGGCATCACCCTCAACAGCGCGCACTGCCCGCACGAACTGGCCCGCGACACACACTGACCCATGAGCACGCAAGACATCCACTTCTCGTTTGAACTCTTCCCGCCCCGCACGCCGCAGGGCTGGGTCAATTTGCCCAAGCTCATCGGCGATCTCGCCGCAGTGAAGCCCGCGTTTTTCAGCGTCACGCATGGCGCGGGCGGCAGCGATCAGGGCGGCACCTACGAGGCCATCATCAAGGTCATCGAGCAGACCGGCATCGAGGCCGCACCGCACCTCACCTGCATTGACAGCACGCGCGAGAACATTACAGCCCTGCTGACGCAGTACCGCGAAGCCGGCGTGAAGCGCATTGTTGCCTTGCGCGGCGACCTGCCAGCCACCGCGATGAGCAGCGAAGCCCCCGGCGAGTTTCACTACGCCAACGAGCTGGTGAGCTTCATCCGCGAAACCCACGGCGAGCACTTCACGCTCGAAGTTGCCGCCTACCCCGAGATGCACCCGCAGGCCGAAAGCCCGCAAGCGGATTTCGACGCCTATGTGCGCAAGGTGAAAGCGGGCGCGCACGGCGCGGTGACGCAGTACTTCTACAACGCCGACAGCTACTTCGCCTTCGTCGAGCAGAGCCACAAGGCGGGCATCACCATCCCCTGCGTGCCGGGCGTGATGCCCATCGTCAACACCGCACAGCTGCTGCGCTTCTCCGCCGCCTGTGGTGCCGAGATTCCGCGCTGGGTGAAGCTCAGGCTGGAAAGCTACGGCGAGGACAAGGCCAGCGTACAGGCCTTCGGGCTTGAAGTGGTCACACGCTTGAGCGAAACCCTGCTCAAGGGCGGCGCACCGGGCATCCATTTCTACACGCTCAACCAGGCCGAGCCGACGCTCAGGCTCTGGCGCAATCTGGGCTTGCCGGGGTAGCGCAAGCGCTGTGCCTGAGCGGCTGAAATGCCATGCGCTCTCTGCATGAATCTTATGCATCGCTAGAGGGCGCGCGCGGCAGTTTGCTGGCTTAGTGTCGAGGTTCGCTCTCTGGAGTTAGCCGATGCGCTCACGCCGACTGGTCTGCTGCCTGCACGCACCGCTGCTGCTGCTGACGCTCACTGCCTGCGGCGGTGGCGGCACGCCGAGTCCGGCGCCAAGCGCGCCCACCATCCCTGCACCGACGCCAGTCACTCCCGTCACGCCCGCGCCGCCAGCCCCGACGCCCACGCCCACGCCCACGCCCACGCCGACCAATCCACCACCCGTCATACCGCCGCCCGTCAGCACCGGGCCGATCGGCACAGCAGCCGCTTCACGCCTGCTCACGCAGGGCACCTTCGGCGCCACACCCAGTACGCTCGACGTCACCGCCGCACAAACCTACGAGCAATGGTTTGCCCAGCAGGCGCAAGCCACGCCCAGCCTCACCTACCCCGCCATCCAGAACACCACCGACAACCGCAACTGGCTGCCGTTCTGGTGGACCAATGCGGTGCTGGGGCCAGACCAGCTGCGCCAGCGCATGGCCTTTGCGCTGTCGCAGATATTTGTGGTGTCGAGTCAGTCCACGGTGCTGTTCGCCAACAACAAGCCGCTGGCTTTTTATTACGACCTGCTCAACCAGAACGCGCTCGGCAACTACCGGCAGCTGCTGGAGCGGGTAACGCTCTCGCTGCAGATGGGCGCCTACCTCAACATGTATCGCAGCGACAAACCCAATGCCGCGACGGGCGTGCGCGCCGACCAGAACTACGCGCGCGAGATCATGCAGCTGTTCACGGTGGGGCTGGTGCAACTCAACCCGGATGGCACGCCCCGGCTCGACGGCAGCGGCCGCACGATCCCAACTTATGGTTATGACGAGATCGAGGCACTCGCCAATACCTTCACCGGCTGGGCCTCCAACCCGACGACAGATCGGAAGAGC
>CAMTXV010000141.1:0-6525 GCA_947085665.1 uncultured Sinobacteraceae bacterium
CGACATAGAGGAACAGCGCGCCAAAGTTGCAGGCAGCAGCGACTGACAACCAGCAGAACGGCGCATCACGCAGCATGGCTTTGTAGGTGCGCGCGAGTGTGGCGGGCTTGAACGGCGTGCGCAGCGTGGGGGGTAGCGTCTCCGGCAGCAGCCAAGCGCACCAGGCCACCATCACCACCGAAAACACGGCGAGGAACCCAAACAGTGGACGCCAGTCATCAGTCCAGGTGAGCAGCCAGCCGCCAATCACGGGTGCGATGGCGGGTGCAATGCCGAAGATCAGCGTTACGTTCGACATCAGGCGCTGCGCATCTGCCCCCGCAAAGCGGTCGCGAATGATGGCGCGGCCGATGATCAAACCTGCACCGGCGGCAACGCCTTGCAGGGCGCGAAACCAGAGCAGTGCGGTGAAGCTGGGGGCCAGGGCGCAGCCCAGTGAGGCGAGTGCGAACAGGGCGATGAAAAACAGGATCACCCGGCGGCGGCCGTAGGCATCTGACAGCGGACCGTGAAACAGCGACATCAGCGAGTAGACAGCGAGATAGACGCTGATGGTCTGCTGCATCGCCGCTGGCGACACCTGGAAATGCGTGCCCATCACCCGGAAGGCGGGGAAGAAGGTGTCGATGGAAAACGGCCCGATCATCGCCAGACCCGCCAGCAGGGGGGCCAGACGACGCGCCGTGGCGTTCATGCGCGGCTGGCGCCGTTGGCAGCGATCTGGCTGCGGGTGCGGCCAAGGAGATCGTGCTCGACCGCGTGCACGGCAACAGCAATGGCATTGGCCAGCGAGCCGGCATCGGCCCCGCCATGCGACTTGATGACCAGGCCGTTGAGGCCCAGCAGTGCCGCGCCGTTGTAGTTGCGCGGGTCTATGCGCGCCGCCAAACGCGTGAGCACCGGCTTGGCGATGAGTGCCGCGAGCTTGGAGAAGGGCGAGGCCAGAAACTCGGCCTTCATGAAGTTGCGGATCAGCTTCGCGACCCCCTCCCCGGTTTTCAGGGAGATGTTGCCGATGAAGCCGTCGCAGACCACCACGTCCGCCTCGCCGGAGAAAATGCCATCCCCTTCGATAAAGCCGGTGTAGTTGAGACTCGATGCCTGCAGCAGAGCCGCCGCCGCACGAATGCTGTCGCTGCCCTTGATCTCTTCGGAGCCGATATTGAGCAAGGCCACGCGGGGGCGTTCGATGGCATGCAGGGCGGTGACCAGCGCCGAGCCCATCACCGCAAACTGGCCGAGTTGCTCCGGCGTGCATTCGGCATTGGCGCCGAGGTCCAGCATGTAGGGTCGGCCCCGGCTCGATGGCATGGGCGCACAGATGGCGGGGCGGTCGATGCCGGGCAGGGTTTTCAGCACGAATTTGGCAATGGCCATGAGCGCGCCGGTATTGCCCGCCGAAACCGCGCCCTGGGCACGACCCTCCTTCACCAGATTGATGGCAACGCGCAGGGAAGAGTCCTTCTTGCCGCGCAAGGCTTTGGAGGGCAGTTCGTCCATGGCCACGACTTCGCTGGCGGCAATGATCTCGCAGCGCCCACGCAGCTCCGGGCCGACAGGCGTCAGCGCCTTCTGAATGGCTTCAGCATCGCCCACCAACAGCAGGCGTAGTGCGGGGACTGCCGCCAACGACAAAAGGGCAGCGTCCACGGTCACCTTCAGACCGTGATCACCGCCCATCATGTCGATTGCCAGAACGATGGGAGCCTGCATCAGCGTGCTTTCCGGACAAACCTTAGAAAAGTAGGGCCGGAAGTGCCGCGTCAGGTCTCACCGGGCGAAACAAAGAGGCTTTAGGCCGTCTCGTCCGCTGCCACTTCCTTGGTCGCCTTCTCAATCACCTTGCGACCGCGGTAGTAGCCATCCGCCGTCACGTGGTGACGCAGATGCGTCTCGCCCGAGGTCGGGTCGATGGAGAGCGCCGGGGCGCTGAGGGCGTCGTGGCTGCGGCGGTGGCCGCGCTTGGAACGGGATTTACGGTCTTGTTGAACGGCCATGGAAAGCTCCGGTCGGTCCTGAAAGATGATGATGAACGTGGCTTAAAGCAGGCTTGAAGCCGTGAATCGAAGCCACCCCTTGCCCCTGCCGCACCGGGGTCAGTTCTTGTTGAACTGGCCCTTGAGCGTGGCGAATGGGTTCGGACGAGAGTCGTCGAGCTCGACATTATGGCTGACCGCACCCGGTTTTGTCTTGCTGGACTTGCTTTTACCCACTGCCGGGCTCGCACCGGGCGCCAACTCCGCAGGCGGCGGCGTTGAATCAGGGGCCAGAGGCACCAGAGGCAAGGCCAGCAGTACTTCGTCTTCGATGGCTTCGTGCAGCTTCAGTTGCTCTTCGTCGAGCATGAGCGGGTCCGCATCGGCCAGCAGGCGCTCTTCATCCGCCTCGCTGCGCACCATCACCCATTCGAAGGTGGCGTCGAGCGACCAGTCGAAAACCTCCAGCGTGCGTTGGCAGGTCAGCGGCAGCAACCCCTGGATACGGCCATTCACACGCCCCACGGCGCGCGGGTAGGTGCCGAAGGTGAGCTCCACCTGCAAGGCGCCCGCTTTGCCAGACAAGGCCTCGCTCAGACGCGATAACCGACTCACGGGCAGCCCGCCGCACAGGGTTTGGCGTCTGGCCACGGCCTCTGCAGCCTTGAAACGGGCCGGCAGCCGGTCGGCCCGGGCTGTGTGTTGCTGTTCTGAACCTTCGCGCTCTCTCATAATCGCCGACACCTTTTCGGAGGGCATTGTAGTGCCCACTCTTCCCAACACCACATTGATTCTCGCCTCCAGCTCCCGCTACCGAGGCGAATTGCTGGCGCGCTTTCGACTCCCCTTCACGCAGCAGAGCCCCGATGTTGATGAAACCCCGCTGCCGGGTGAGTCCGCGCAACCCCTGACTTCACGCCTGGCATTTGCCAAGGCGCAGGCGGTGGCGGCTTTGGCACCAGAAGCCTGGGTGATTGGCTCAGATCAAGTGGCCTCCTGCGGCGGGCGGCTGCTGGGCAAGCCGCTGACGCGCGAGAACGCGATTGAACAGCTGCAATTTCTTTCTGGCCAATACGCCGCCTTCGTCACGGCGGTGGCGCTGGTGCAGCAGGGCGGTGCGACCTACCGCGACTTCGATACCACCGTGGTCAAGTTTCGCAAGCTCAGCAAGACCGAAATCCTGCGTTATGTCGAAGCAGAACCGGCGTTCGACTGCGCCGGCTCTGCAAAGATCGAGGGACTGGGCATCACGCTCACCGCGGAGGTGCAGTCACGCGATCCCACGGCCCTCATCGGCCTGCCCCTCATCGCCACCGCCAAGCTGCTTCGCAAGGCCGGCTTTACCCTGCCCTGACCGGCCTTCACGAACTTCCATCCCATGAACCAACCCCACGCCCACAGCCACGCGGCGCACTCGCATGCCGGGCACGACCATCACGGTCACGACCACCACGAGCCCCATAACCATGCCGCGCATGCCTCGCACCGTCGCCTGGCCTGGGCACTGCTGGTTACCGTGGTGGCCATGGTGGTGGGCGTTGGTGGCGGCCTCATCAGCGGCTCGCTGGCACTGATTGCCGATGCCGGCCACATGCTGGCCGATGCCGGCTCGCTGGGCTTGAGCCTGCTGGCTGCGCGTCAGGCGCTGCGCCCGGCTGATGCTGGCCACAGCTTCGGCCACGAACGCATGCCCGTGCTGGCGGCCTTCATCAATGGCTCGCTGCTGCTGCTCGCGAGCGCGTGGATCGCCTTCGAGGCTGTGCAGCGTTTCTTTAACCCTGGCGAGGTGCATGGCGAGACCATGCTGGTGGTGGCCGGCATTGGTCTGGCCGCCAACATCATCGCCTTCGCGCTGCTGCATGGCGGTGATGCCGAAGATTTGAACCGCCGCGGCGCCGCGGCGCACGTGCTCTCAGACCTGCTGGGTTCGCTCGCCGCGCTGTTGGCGGCCGGCATCATTCTGCAAACCGGCTGGATGACTGCCGACCCTCTGCTCTCGCTGCTGGCCGCTGGTCTGGTGCTGCACATGGGGCTCAAGATCACCCGCGAATCGGCGCACATCCTGCTGGAAGGCACGCCGCGGGGACTCGACCTCAGCCGCATTGCCGCCGAACTGCCGGGTAGCGTGCCAGGAGTGGCGAACGTGCACCATCTGCACGCCTGGTCGCTCTCGCAAACCAAGAAGCTGATGACGCTGCATGTCACGCCCGACGGCAGCGTGCCGGTGCCGGAGCTGATCACCACCGTGCGCGGCGCGCTGGCGCGCTATGGCATCACGCACGTCACGGTGCAGGTGGAATCAACAAACCCCGGCGATTGCGCCGATGCCGATTGCGACCCTGGGCATGCGCATGGCGATGAACATCATCACCACGCACACTAAAGGCTGATCAACGGCTGGCGAGCCAGCCCGGCAACGCTTTCACCGACTCGATGACGGCCAGCGCACCCGCAGCGCGGATGCGAGCGGCATCGTGCACCCCGCAGGCCACGCCGAGTGCGGGCATGCCAATGGCCCTGGCCATCGCCGCGTCGTACTCGGTATCGCCAATCATCAGCGCCCGCTCCACGGGCACCGACAGCTCCGCGAGGATTTCCTTGAGCATCAGGGGGTCGGGCTTGGCAGCGGTTTCATCGGCCGTCTTGGTCACCACCAGCATCGAGCGCAGGCCGGTGAAATGACGGAACGAGCGATCGAGCCCGATGCGGGACTTGCCGGTGGCCACCGCCAGCTGATAACCCTCGGCGCTCAGGGCTTCGAGTGCCTCAGCAGCGCCCGCGAAGAGCGGCGGCTCGGCCATGCCGCCGCCGCTGGGCGAGAGCCACTGACGGCGATAGCCCGAGAGCAGATTCATCACCTCAGCGGCGTCGAGTTCGGGGAACAAGCGGCGCATCCCCTCGTCCAGCGAAAGACCAATCAGCTCGCGAATCTGCTGATCCGTGCGTGCCGGCAGCTTGAGCGCGGCAATCGCGCCCTGCATGGCGTCGGCAATCAGCTGGGCCGAATCACTGAGCGTGCCGTCCCAGTCGAAGATCAGCAGGTCGTAGGGTCGCGTCATGCTCACAGGCGTTGCAGGAAATCGCGCAGCTCGTCCGGCATTGGCGCATTGAGCAGCAGCTTGGGGAAATCCCCCTCGGGCTTGAGCTGCAAGAAGTGCGCGTGCAGGAACATGCGCTTCAGGCCGCGCTCGCGCATCGGGTGGTTCTGGTCGCGCTCGCCATACTTGGCATCGCCCACCACCGGGTGGCCGAGTGCGAGGGCATGCACGCGAATCTGGTGCGTGCGGCCAGAGAAGATTTCCACCTCGCAGAGCGTGGCGTCCTTGAACTTGCTGCGCGGCGAGAACCGACTGAGCGAGGGCTTGCCCTCTTCATCGAGCTGCACATGGTGCTGGTCGCCCAAGCGCACCTTCACCAGTGCAGCGTCGCAGTCCTTGTCCTCGCCTTTCCAGCGGCCATGCACCAGGGCGAAGTAGCGCTTGGTCAGCTCATGGTTCTTGAACGCTCGCTGCGCACGCAGCAGCGCCGGGCGCCCCTTGGCGAGCAGCAGCACGCCGGAGGTGTCGCGGTCGAGGCGGTGGCAGAGCTCGATGAACTCGTATTTCTCCCAGGCGCGAATCGCCTCGATCACGCCATAGAGCTGGCCGGTGCCGCCGTGGCTCGACAAACCCTCGGGCTTGTTGATGACGAGATAGTGCGCATCCTCGTAGATCACCGATTCGCGCAGCTCGTTAAGCACGCGGTCGGGTGGACGAATGGCCTCGGCTGGGTCTTGCAGCCGCACCGGCGGAATCCGCACGCTCTCCGCCGCCACCAGCTTGCGCTCGGGCTTGGCGCGACCGCCATCCACCCGCACCTGACCAGAGCGCACCAGCCGGTAGACCGCCGATTTCGGCACGCCCGGCAGATGCTTCATCAGGAAGTTGTCGATGCGCTGGCCATCGCTGTTGGCGTCGACCTTCACATGACGCACCTCGTTCCACTCCATCGGCCGCGGCTCGGGCTTGGCCTCGCGCTCGCGACGGCCGGTGGGACTGTGCTTGCGCGGCGGCTTGCCGCTGCGTGAAGGAGCTGAACCGGTGCGGGAAGAGGGGCCTGAACCCGTTCGCCCACCTGACCCTGCCGTCCGGCCGCCCGAACGGGCCGCCGTGCCAGAGCCGCTGGCCGTCCGGCTGGGCTTCTTCTTGGCATCGCTGCGGTGCGGACGTTCATCCGGCTTGCGGCCGCGGCGACCACCTGGCGCTTCTTCTGGCAGCTTGCCCTCCTTGCGGGGCTTGGCATGCACCTTGGCGGCCGGCTTCGCCGCAACAGCCTTGCGGCGCTCAGGAGCGGCCGAAGAGGCTGTTTTGAAAGCCGGCTTGGCGGCTGCTTTGCTGGCCGGACGTGCGCGGCGGGGCTCGTTGCTGGCGTTGGACGGGGTGCGCCCGCCTGCTTTTTTTTGTGTCACAATTCCTGTGCTTGTGCGACGAGAGTCGCTGTAAAGGTGAGTTAGGCCTTAAACTAGCATTATCCCACAACCACTCAGATTCCCAATGAGAGATCGGAAGAG
>CAMTXV010000142.1:0-31646 GCA_947085665.1 uncultured Sinobacteraceae bacterium
ATTGTTGAGCACGCCGTTGCGGGTCGAGAGCGTCACGCCGCCGCCGCCAATCAGCGGCACCGCCTGGCGTATCCAGTAGCTGGTGTCAGCGCCTGCGAAGATCGGGTTTTCGAACACCGCATCAAAACCATTGGCGGTGTCGTCGAAGGGGTCGTTGTCGCCGCTCGCCCACAGGACTGAGAGCCGCGCACGCACCCAGTCGTAGTCGCGGGACCACTCGGCGGCGGCAAAGCCGGCGAGGATGTCGCGGCCCTCGTCCTTGAACACGCCGCGCTGTTCGCGGCCAACGGCGGCCATGGCCGACACCGTGAGGTTGTCGCGGCCAAAGTGACCATCGCCATTCAACCCGAGGTAGGTCACTTCGTAGTTGCGCGCGCGCTCGGTGCCCAGCGATGCGGGACGGGCGATGAAACCGTTGCGGTCGAAGTAAAAATCGCTGCCTTCCCGGTTGCGGTTGTAGGCCACCACCGCCTGGCTGGTGAAGCCCAGCACCGGCCAGTCCTGCCGGAACAGATTGGCTGCGAAGACGTCGTCTTCCCGTAGCGGGCGGTTGATGGCATTCAGACCAGAGTTGGTGTCTTTCTCCAGCCGCCGCGCCCAGATGAGGTTGTACTGCCAGCGGTTGTTGTCGCGGGTGCCGAACAGACGGGCCGAGAGCGGCGCGTCCTGAAACAGGAAGCCACGGAAATCCAGCGTGATGGGCTGAATGCCGAAGCGCACCGAGTCGAAATCGTAGCGGTCGCTGACATTGCGCAGGTGGTAGTCAACGAACAGCTCCTGCATGCCGATGAAGGTCTCTCGGCGCGTGCGTGACTGGCCCGGGTCCACGCGCAGCGCGCGGTTTTCAGCCACCTGGGCATGGTTGAAGTTGAACACCGGCGTGAGGTGCCACTCGATATCCGGCGGCTTGAAGGTGGTGTCGCCCTTCAGATACACCAGGCTCAGGATCACGCTCTGCAGAAACAGGTTCTGGGTATCGCCGCCGAAGATGCCGCTGGCACCACCGCCATCGGTGGCCTGCGGTGCAACCGGTGTGGGCACGCGGCGCGGCTCCAGCACCGTGTCGGAAATCACCGACACCACCAGAAACTCGTCGTGGCCGCGCACGGGCTTGTCGCCCTTGAGTGTGTTCTGTGTGTACGGATTGGCGAGCTGGTCCGGCATCAGGCCGAGGTTGCTGATGAGCCTCCAGCGATCAGGCACCGCGGCCCCCTGCGTGGCCTGCCAGTTCTCCACGGGTCGCATGGGGGCTAAGCCGGTGCGGTGATTGGGGTCCGGCAGTGGGGCGGTGGGCTCTGGGGCCGCGTCCTGTTCCCGGTCGGGCCGGCGACGTTCTGGGCCGGGTTCGGTCGGCGTCCCGCTGGGCGCCGTTGCAGCGGCAGGTCGCTCGCTCCAGAAGCCATCGTCAACGTCGTCGAGCGCCAGCGCCTGCGCGCCAGTGCTCAGCAGCAGGGCCGCCAGCCCGGCGGCAGACCTCACTTGCCCTCGCATACGCGCTGCTCGTCGCTGTCGATGAAGGGCGACTGCGGGCACTGCACGTAGCGCAGAAACAGGCCATCGCGCGAAATGGTGTCGGCGCGCATCGCCGCCGGCGCATTGGCAATGGCGCTGCTCAGCCGGATTGAAGCGTTATGCAGGCCGAGGAAGGCGATCATGTCGTCCTGATCGACGCCATCGCCGGAGATGCCGATGGCGCCCACCAGCTGGCTGCCGCGGTAGATGGGCACCGCACCGGCAAAAATTTGCAGACCGTTGCCGAGGCGCGATTGGGTGGCGCCGGGTGCCAGCGGCATTTCGGTGCAGCTGCCGGGCGTCACATCGCTGCCGCCGCCGAGCACGAACACCACATGCTGGATGATGGCCGAGTTGACGAGATCGAGCTGCAGCCCGGTGGAGAAAACGCTCCAGCGCTCGATGGGCTTCGACAGCGGCCCGGCCTCACCACTACCTGCGACGCCGTCCGGGAAAAACGGCCGCGCCAGATTGCCGATGCTGCGGTCGCCATAGGCGAAGGCACCATCGGCCAGTGCTGTGGGCTGGTTGAGAAAGTTGCGGTAGGTCGGCAGGTAGTCGGCGATAGATGCTGCCTCGCCAGTGGCGAGGTCCTGCGTGTCGGGGGTGCCCGCGAGATCGGCCGCGGCTGCGCTGTTGCTGAGGAAGGCGACGCTGCGCGCCTTCTGCACCGCCACATCGGTGCCGAACAGCGGCGCATCGCGGCTGCGCACCAAGCCCAGGATGGCGCCGTGGGTATCGGTGACGGCAATGCTCACGCGCGCTGGCGTGGAAAGCGGCCGGCGAATCTGCGCGCGGGCGCGGTTGGCGACGCGCAGGGCTTCTTCGAGCACCACCTGCACTTCGTTGGCGGTCAGTGCCGCCACGCCGCCGAGGCTCGCGGCATCGCCGCCGGCGATGGGGGTGAAGCGCTCGGCGTTACCGGAGTCCACCAACACGAAGCCATCGAGCGCGGCGAGCGCGGCATTGCTGGCGGGGCGAATGCCCGAAGCGGCTTGGCCGAAAGCGGTGCCGGCTACCAGGCTGCTATCGCCCGTGGCGGTGTAGCCGCGCACCGCCAGGCGGCTGCCGGCGGGGCCATCTATAGCCACAAAGGCGGGGGCGGTGGTGCTGGCGAGATCGCTGGGCAGCGCGTCGCTGTAGCGCAGGGTTTTGCCATCGAGCGTGATGCGGTCGGCGCGGCGGTCTTCCGGCGGCTCGAAGCCGCGAGTGGCGGCGAGTGCGATCAGTTCGTCGAGATCCTGATCGCGGTCGTTGACGTTGCGGTCGGCGCTGTAGGTGGAATCGGCAATCACGCCCACGCCGCCAATCACCACGCCATTGCGATACAGCGGGAATCCACCGGGATCGGCCGAAAGACCCAGCGGGCTGCGCTGTGGGCCGGCGGAGGGACGGGCCGCGACAAAACGGTTGGTGAGATCAGAGCAGGCGAGCGAAGAAAACTGCACGCCGAACAACGGCCCGCTGAGCTGGCCGGTTTCGCCGACGTTGAAAAACTCCTGCACGATCTGGCTCGCCGTGCGGGTGCTGAAGGCATTGCCCTCGGTCGAGAGATAGGCGCCGGTCACCGCCTTGGCGATGGCGGCGAGCGTGTCGGGGATGACGCTGATGCCTTCGAGCCCACCACTGACGCCGCTGCCGGAGCTGATGGTGATGCTGACATCGGCACCTGTCATGCGGAACACGCCCAGTACATTGCCGACGCGATCAACCACTGCCACCGTGGCCGGCGCATTGCGTGCCTGTGCTTCGCCCACGGCCTGCGCGATCACGCGTTGCACATCGGCCACTTCGAGCCTGACCGGCGCGGCATCGCCGCAGCCCCCACTGCAAGGGGTTGAGGTGCCACCACCGCCGCAGCCGGCCAGCAGCGCTGTCGCCAGCAGCAGCGCTCTCATGGCGCAGGCGCTGCCGGCGGCAGCGTGGCGACCGGCGCCGTGAGCGGGTGGCTGTGATAGCCGTGGCAGGACTGACAGGTGGTGGGCGTTTCGGTCATCGCGCCGGTGTCGCCATGGCACTCGCGGCAGCTGCTGATATCAGGCAGCAGCACGTCTTCGCTGTGCTTCGAGGTTTCGGCGGCATGGCAGCTCGTGCAGTTCTCGGTGCTGTGCGCGGAGTGCGGAAACGCGCTGCCCTTCAAGGCCGTTTGCGGCGCTGCCACAGGGGCAATCTGCCAGCGCGCTTCGGGCGGGCCGTCGGTGCTGACCGCATGGCAGTAAAAGCAGGTGCGCCGTTCGAACACATCGCGCAGCGCGGTTTCGGCGCGCGCCTCGGCCCAGGCTACGGTGCGGCCGACGGGCGCAGGCGCATTGGCGCGGGGGTCATCTGGCCGCTGGCGCGCGTCGGGCCCGGTCTTCACGGTGCTCTGGCCCGTGGGCAGTGGCGGTGCTACGCCCGTGAGCGCCAGCGCCTTGTAGTAGTCGCGCACGATGCGCACCACCTGCTCGGGCTTGCCGTGCGGCAGCTCGTGGTCGGGGGCGGCAGCGTCGAAGTCCAGGCGGTGGCAGCTCGCGCAATGGGTTTCCATCTGCGTGGGCAAAAAGCCGCTGCGATCGGCATTGGGTGTGTGGCAGCTGTCGCATTCGAGCACGGCATTGCCATCCGGCCCGGCGATGCCCTTGGGCGACAGGTGCAGGTCATGCGGAAACTTCAGGCCCGTGTCCTGGCGCTTGGCTTCGGGGCTGTCTTGCCGGAACTCTTTCCAGACGAAGTTTTTGCCGTCTTGCCGCGCCAGCGAGAGCGCGAAGGCGGGGTGGCTGTGGGTGAAATCCTTCACTGGCAGGAGCTTGGCGCCCGGGCGGTCAGCCGGGTCAGCATGGCAGCTGGTGCAGGCAGCGTCCTCGCGCGGCGTGAGGCCCGTGAGACCGTTGTGCTCGCGGTGGCAGTCGGTGCATTGCTGACCAGCGAAGGGTGGCTGGCCAGCCACTTCGATACTGCTGGCATGGTTGCCGAGTTCGCTGTGGCAGCCGGTGCAGCTGGCATCGCTCACCTGAGCGAAGGGCTCGACATGGCAGGCCTTGCAGTCGTTCTGCAGCGCATGGTGAGCGCTGCTCAAGGGGCCGGAGTTCCAGAGGATGTCGAAGCCCGGCCCGGAGGGCAGCGTGCGCTCGCGGCTGATTTCAGCGGAGGCAGGCGGCTGCTGGGCAAACCACAGCGGCAGTAGCAAGCCTGGGATCAGCACCGCCAGAAACAGCCCCCAGGCCCAGCCACGTTTGGAAACACCCACCTGCTGCAAGTCCATGCGCAGGCTCTTGCGGCGCTGCTGACGCTCGTCGTGGGCGGCAAAGCGCTCTTCAAGCTGCAGGGCCAGCTCGAACCCTGCGCGCGCTTTCAGCACGGTGAGGCGGTAGCGGCCCAGCTCGATCACATCGCCGATGCGCAGGTCATCGCCGCTGGTCTGGCGACCATTGATCCACAGCGGCAGTCGCGCCTTGGCTTCAATGTGGGCCACCGCACCCAGGAGGCTCTTGCGCGGGGTGATCTCGGCGTGGGCGAGGGCTACCCGTAGGTCGGCCAGCAGCACGTCCTGGTCGCTGCCACGGCCGAGACGCAGCGTGGGGAGATCCAGCGGCGTTTCGGTGGCGGGGGCGCCAGCCTGGGCAATGGTGTGGAGCAGTACGCGCATGG
Organism: uncultured Sinobacteraceae bacterium; assembly: GCA_947085665.1. Classification (GTDB taxonomy): domain Bacteria; phylum Pseudomonadota; class Gammaproteobacteria; order Nevskiales; family Nevskiaceae; genus Stagnimonas. Next base: position 5,140 of record CAMTXV010000142.1, read on the forward strand.
CCGCTACCAGTAGAAGAATACGCTGACCACATGCGCGATCAGCGCCGCCAGCAGGCCCAGGCTCATCGGCACGTGGAACAGCAGCCACAGCTGCAGCCGCGCGTGCAGGCCGATGTCGCGGTTGATGCGCGCCACCAGCTCGTTGCGGCGGGCCAGAAGATCGAGCAGTTGCTGCACATGGAGCGCTTCTGCCTCGCCGCTGCCGGCTTGTTGCAGCTGGCCAGCCATGAACACCACCGTACTCTGCGCCGTGGGGTCAAAAGTTTGACTGCCGCGCTCGCGCAGCAGGGTGTCGGCGCGCTCTTTCAACAGGGTGTTGAGTGCGGCGGCGTCCTTGCTGTTCACCGCGCCCCGCCACTGCTGGCGCAGGCTGCCTCCGAGCTTGAGTTTCTCGGCGGAGGCGACGATGCGCTGGTGCACGGCGGGCGTCATCTGGTCGGCCAGCTTGATGGTCTGCTCGTTGAGGTCGAACACTTCTTCCACCCAGGCCTCGCGCGTGCTGCCGCCGCGCAGCTGCGTGATGCGTGCCGGCAGACGGTCGTAGGCGAGGATGCCCCAGATGCCGCTCGCCACCACCAGCACCATCAGCACATAGGCGAGGGTGTGGATGTTGAGCCCGAACTGGAAACCGCAGTGCAGCGTGGCGATGACGATGAGCGACAGGCCGAGATACACATGCGCGGAGGTCCAGCCCTTCACGCTGCCCAGCGTGGAGCGGTAGCGGCGTTTGCGTACGCCGAGCCACAGCAGCCAGAGGATGAGCGCCGCACCCATGCCGCCCAGCGTGTAGCCCAGCCAGGTGCCGCCATTGGGGCCATCGGCCGGCGCGTGCCACACATACGCGGCGATGGCCGAGGCGCAGAGCCAGAGCGAGACCTTGGCCCAAAGAAACCCGGCATGGCGCAAGAAGCCCAGGTGAGCGCTGCTGGAGCTGGGGGAGGCCATCAGCCGACTCGCTGGGTGACCTTCAGGAACTGCTCGGGTGCCACGCGTAGCGCCGCACCCGTGGGGCAGGCGCGCACGCAGGCAGGTCCGCCCTCCATGCCCTTGCACATGTCGCACTTCACGGCCTTCTTCGGCGTGTCGGCTTTCACCGCGCCCGGCGCAATGGCCTTGGCGAGCGACTTCTCCCGGCCCGGCTCGGCGCCGCCGAACAACAGCCAGCGCAAGAGACTGGGCTGCTTGGCTTCGGTCACGCCCATCTGGATCACGCCGTAGGGACAGTTGCGTTCGCAGTTGCCGCAGCCAATGCAGGCGTCGGTGATGAAGACCTCACCGGATGGAGAGCGACGGATCGCATCTGGCGGGCAGTCCTTCATGCAGTGCGGGTGTTCGCAGTGCCGGCAGGAGGTGGGGATGTGCAGATTCTCGAAGGTAGGCCCGGCTTCGCGGTCGAGCCGCGAGACGCCGCCGTGGGTATCGGCGCAGGCCTTCTCGCAGTTGTCGCAGCGGGTGCAGAGGCTTTCGTCGATGAGCAGCACATCGGTGGCCTCGCCCACGCCCTGGTTCATCAGGAACTGCACGATGCCGCTGCTGTTTTTGTCCTCGACGTGCGTGGAGGTGTTGGCCACCACGCGCTGCAGGCGGATCTCGTCGACTCTGGCCTTCAGTGCGGGGTGGTTGCCGAGCAGGGCCTTGAAATCAGCACCCTGCAGCTGGATGGTTTCGGTGGCGATGGCGGCCTTTACCGTGGCCGAACGGGGCAGGTCGGTGAGCAGAGCCATCTCGCCCACGTACTGCCCGGCTGGCACGTAGGCCAGCACGGTTTCACGGCCGGCCAGCGTGCGCGAAACAGTGAGAGAACCCTTGCGGATGAGGTGCAGGGCATCGCCGGCATCGCCCTCGCGGAACAGCACATCACCGGCCTTGAACTGCGCCACTGTCGCACCCGCCACCACAGCCTGCAGATCGGCGGCGGTCAGGCCGGGGGCGATGCGCGACTGGATGCTGCGGAGCAGGAAGGTTTCATCAAGCACGCGCTTCACGCCGGCGACACTGGCGATGAGCGAGTTCATGGAGCCGCGCGGCGTTTCGATGAGCACGGCACCAGTACCGGCGTACACCGTGGCGCTGCGGCGACGGCCGGAGATGAGGCTCATCTCGCCGAAGAACTGACCGGGTCCCAGCGTGATGCTCTTGCTGTCGTCCTGCTCGTCGAGCGCGATCTTCACGCTGCCGGCGAGCACGGAATAGAAGCTGTCGCTGTAGTCGTTGCGGCTGAACACCAGCGCACCTGCCGTGGGCGTACGGATGTCGGAGCCGAGCAGGAACTCTCTCAGTTGCAAGGGCGTGAGTGGGTTCAACACCGGCACCACGGCACGGATGCGCGCGATGGCGGCATCCACCGTGGTGAAGCCCGGCATGGCCTTGAACTTGGCGGCGAGCAGCGGCGTGTCGGCGGGATCGGGCGAGCGGCCTTCGATGAACTCGATCACCTCCCAGCCCTGGTTCATCGCCTGCTTGATGAGCGGGAAGCCGGCGAGCGCACCGACGATGTAGAGCCCCGGCACATTGCTTTCGTAGCGCGGCGAGACGGCCGGAACTGCGTTGGGATCCTTGCTGGGGAACTGCACGCCGCAGCTTTCGACGAAGGCGCGCGGCGGTGTGGCACCCAGCCGCGCAATGACACGGTGGCAGCTGATTTCAGCCACGCCGTCGGCGGTGTTGAGGCGGATCACGCCCTGCGGCTCGCTGCTGCGCTCCACACTGGCGGGTGCGGCATTGGCAATGAGCTGCACGCGGCCATCAGTAATGGCCTTTTCGATGGCCGCCCGGTTGGCTGGCTTGGCGCGGTCGAACTCGCCACGGCGGTTGACGATGCTGACCCGGTTGCGCGCGGCCAGCGCCAGCGCATTTTCGATGGCGGCGTCGCCGGCACCCACCACCACGATGCCCTCGTTGCGGTATTCGTCGGGGTCGTCGAGCTGGTATTGCACCATGGGCAGGCTCTCGCCCGGACAGCCGAGCAGGCGCGGGTTGCCCTGCAGGCCCACGGCCAGCACCACCACCTCGGCCTGCACGCTGCGGCCATCCTCGGCGGTGAGTAGAAAGGCGCCCTGGCTGCCGCCGATGCTCACGGTTCTGAAGCCATGCCGCACCGCCACGCCAAGTTTCTGGCTGCGGTCGTTCCAGGCGCCAAGAATCTGCTCGCGCTTGCCCGCCGCGAAGGGCGTAGCCGCACGCAGCGGCAGCGCCTCGGGCTCGGCCATCACGTGCTTGCCCTTCTGGTAACGGTAGATGGTGTGCGAGAGGTGCGGCTCGGCTTCGAGCAGCAGATGCGAGAGCTTGAGCTCCGCGGCGCGCGCGGCGGCCGAAAGACCCGCTGGCCCGCTCCCCACGATGGCTATCTTGACCGACTCGCTTCCCATGCGACGTATCCCTGTTTGCTTCCCTTTTGCGGCCTATGCACTGGCCGCTTGATCGGTAGCGCTGAGTAGAATCGCTTTGCCGGGGATTGGCAACCCATATTTGGGTGATACGCATCGGCGGCGACTTGCGGTAGTTTGTGGCGGCCGGTTGTCCGCACCGGACGCGCGCACCGCAAAACAGCCCACAGGGCGTGGACAGTGACGGGGACAGGGAAGTGGACGTGAGAAGGGGATCAGTCATGCGCATGGGGATGACCGCGAATCGCATTGCCGCATTGAGGGCCGCACTTTTTGCACTCGCAGGGCTTCTGGCCTCTGCAGCGGCGCCAGCGGCAGATATCCACCAGGGAGTCGCCACCTGCGCAGGCAGCACCTGCCACGGCGCCACTCAGCCGCTGGGCGATAGCGGTATCCGGCAAGACGAATATTTCATCTGGCAGCAACGCGACCCGCATGCCGGGGCAACCGCCACACTCGGCAATGAGCGCTCACGCCGCATGGGGCAGTTGCTGGGCATCAATCCGCAGAGCGCACCGGCCTGTCTCTCCTGCCACGCCGAGAACATTCCAGTGGCGCAGCGTGGCGAGCGCTGGCTGGCCAGCGACGGCATTGGCTGCGAAACCTGCCACGGCGGCAGCGAGCGCTGGCTGGCCCCGCACACGCAGCGGGGCCAGCCGCAGGCCGAGAAAGTGGCGCTGGGCATGACGCCCACCTGGCAACCCGCTGTGCGCGCCGAGTTGTGCCTGGGCTGCCACCAGGGCGATGCCGAGCATCCCATCACCCACGCCATGATGGCCGCCGGCCATCCGGTGCTGCTATTCGAGCTGGATACCTTCACCGCACTCGAACCGCCCCACCATGATCGCGATGCCGACTACGTACAGCGCAAGGGTCCGCAAGACCCCGCACGCGACTGGGCCGTGGGCCAGGCGATGGCGGCCGACAAGCTGCTGCAGGGTGTTGCCAGCGGCCAGATCGGTCACGGTCTGTTCCCCGAGCTGGTGTATTTCGATTGCGATGCCTGCCATCACCCCGTGAGTGACGCGCGCTGGCTGCCGGGCCGCAATGCCGGCACGCCGGCGGGCACGCCGCCGCTGGCCGATGCCAGCATGTACTGGCTGGGTGTGTGGCTTTCGGTGGCGGCTCCAGAGCTGGCCTTCGAGTGGCAGCAGAAATCAGCCGCTCTGCAAGCGGCCACTGGCGGGAACCGCGAGGCGCTGCAGAAGGCGGCACGCCAGTTGCAACAGTTTCTGCGGGGCCAGCTGTTGCCTGCGGCGCAAGCCACGCAACTGGACTCTGCCCGGCTGCTGCGCCTGCTCAAAGCGCTCACCGCGACAGCCAGCTCGCCGCGGGCGCAGGATTTTCTCGTGGCCGAGCAGTCCGCCATGGCCGCCTCGGTGATGAGCGATGCCCTGCGCCAGCGCGGTGCGCGCGTGAGCGCAAGCCAGCAGCAGGCCATCAAGCAGCTGTATGCCACGGTGCGCAACCGCGATGAGTTCAGCAGCGAGCGCTATCGCAAGGCCCTGACAGCGCTCGCCGTCGCGCTCTGAAGCCGCTGCCGCGCGCTCAGCGTGGCAGCGCGGGCTTGGCGAGATTCAGCATTTCGCGAAGCAACAGCAGGCCAATCGCCAGCGCCAGCGGCAGCAGGTAGTAGGTGGCGCGGAACAGCAATAGCGCGCCAGCCAGCGTGGCCGGCGGCAGCGAATCGCCATAGGCGAGGATGATCATGGCCTCGAAAATGCCGACGCCGCCCGGGATGTGCAGGATCACGCCGAGCGAAACGCCGATGACGTAGAACGCGAGGAAATCCATGAAGCTCACTTCCGCGCTCATCGGCAGCAGCACCCACAGGGCGGTGGCCGCGAACAACAGGTCGAGCGCAGAGACTGCCACCTGCACCAGCGCCAGCTGCATGCTGGGCAACGTGATTTCCTGCCCAAACAACTTGAAGTGTCGGCCCTTGGCACATAGCCAGATGACCCAGCTGATGAACGCCAGCGTGAACACGCCAATGCCATGCATCAGCCAGACCGGAATACCCATGACCGCTTCAGCGCGATCGGCGCCCCAGAGCAGGCCGATGGCGCCGATGAAGGTGATACCCAGTCCGAATCCGGCTGAAATGAAGCCCATGAGCTGCGCGACCTGCATCGGCTCCATGCCGGCCGCGCCGTACACCCTCAACCGCACTGCGCCGCCGCTGAGCGCGCCCATGCCCACGGTGTTGCCGACGGCATAACCGGCGAATGCACCTTGCGCCACCGTGTGCCAGGGCAGGCGTATGCGCAGATAGGCCAGCGCGGAGAGGTCATAGCCGGCGAGAGCCACGAAGCTCAGCAGCGTGAAGCCCAGGCAGAGCAGCAGCGCGCTGGTGGGCGTGGCGTGTACCTGTGCCAGCACCTCGCGGTAATCCAGCTCGCCGGCGATTTCGCGCAGCGCGAAGAGCGCCACCACCAGCAGCAGCACGGCAATGAGTGCCGGCAACCAGGGCTTGACCCGCTCAAAGACCTTGCGCGCACGGCTTTTGCGCGAAGTTTCGACAGATGCTGCAGGAGATTTGGACACCGGAACCCAGCAGTGGAGTGAGACCTAAAGGATACTGTCTGCATGTCAAAAAAAATCATTGCCAGCCGTCTGAAGGACCTGGCTCAGGCGACCGACTACGCGCAATGGCGAGAAGTGGCACTGGAGCTGGACCGTCTCGAAGGCGCTGAAGCCTGGAAGCTGGATGAAACCAGCGATCAATACGACTACCTGCTGATTCGCGAGCGCTTGGAGCTGATGCGCGATCTGCGCCGCATCGGCAATGTGCGCGAGCTGACCTTTCACCTGGCTGAAGGCCTGCACGGCAATCTCGCGAACATTTCGAATCCCTTGCTGCATGGCAGCTGCCGTGTGGGTACCAAGCGCCTGATCGAAGAGTACGTGGACGAAGTGGCCCGCTGTCTCGATTACATCTGCGTCGGGGAGTTCAGCGACTACGCGCACGATGAGAAGGTGCTGTTTTTCAAGCGCACCGGCGCTTCTTTCGGACGCTCTGCGCTCTTGCTGTCAGGCGGCGCCACGCTGGGCATGTTCCATCTCGGCGTGATCAAGGCGCTATTCCGGGCCAATCTGCTGCCGCGGGTCATCTCGGGCTCCTCGGCGGGATCCATCATTGCGGCGATGACTTGCACGCGCAGTGATGTCCAGCTTGCCGACATGTTTGAGCCCGGCAACATCAATCTCGCAGCGTTCCAGCGGGTGAGTTTCATCAAGATGTTCAAGGGCAGCACGCTGATGGACTCCGGCCATCTGGCTGCCTGCCTCAACGCCAACATTGGTGAAGAAAGTTTCGTGCAGGCCTTCGAGCGCACGCGGCGCATTCTGGGCATTACCGTTTCGCCGGCCGAGCTCAACCAGCAGCCGCGACTGCTGAACTACCTCACCGCGCCGAATGTGCTGGTGAAGAAGGCGGTGCAGGCCAGCTGCGCGATTCCCGGTGTGTTCGACCCGGTGATGCTGGAGGCACGCGACTTCGATGGCCAGGTGGTGCCGCACATGCGGAGCAAGCTCTGGGTGGATGGCTCGCTGGCCAATGACCTGCCGATTCTGCGGCTGGCCCGTCTGCACAACGTCAACCATTACATCGTCAGCCAGACCAACCCGCATGTGGTGCCCTTCCTGCAGGACAACGTTCAGCGTGCCCGCGGCGTGGGCAGCCTGGCCAGCGAACTGGTGAAGGTGGCCGGTCGCGACGTGGTGAAGGTCGCGCGCGAGCATTTCCAGCATTACGCCGCCGGCCGTGTGGTGGACAAGCTCAACGACATCCTCCAGCAGCGCTATTCGGGCGATGTCACCCTGTTCCCGCAGCAGTCGCCCAAGCAGCTCATGCGCATGCTCAGCAACCCCACGGCGGCCGATATCGCCCAGTACATCCGTGATGGCGAGCGCGCCACCTGGCCCAAGCTCGACCGCATTCGCATGCAAACCCGCATTTCGCGGGCTTTCGAAGACTGCCTGCAATGGCTCAAGGAGCACGCCGAGGAGCGCCAGATGGCCCGGCTCAGGCCTCGCCTTCGGGCGGCCCGGCAAAAGCCGGTCATCGCCTCGGCGCAGCCCTCGGGTTAAGCTCTCGACACGGGTAGACAGGACGTCTGCCCCGAAACCACACAAGGATCGTGATGTTGATGACTACCAGCACTCCGCTGAAAGAACTCGTGCCAGTCACTGCGAGGGGAGAAGCCACCCGCAGGAAGCTCTTGGCCTCCGCCGAAATCGAATTCGGCACCAAGGGGTTCCCCGCCGCTTCGGTGAGTTCCATCACCCAGCGCGCCGATGTCGGGCAGGGCACGTTCTATCTCTACTTCCACAGCAAGGAAGAGGTTTTCGCCACGCTGGTGCGCGATATCAATGCCGACCAGTGCGCCGAGATCAACGCCCTGGTGACCAGCCTCACTCCGGGCCGTGAAGCCGAGCGCCAGCTCGCAGGCCTGCTGTTGCGGCTGGCAGCCCAGTCACCCGGTCGGCAGCGCATTCTGGCGGAGGCCCAGTTTGTGGATGCCCCGGTGTTTCAAGCCGAACAGCAGCGCCGCTTCGCCGCCGTTGCCGCAGGCCTTTCCGACGGCCGCCGCGAAGCCGGCGCTCCTTCGGCAGTGCTGCGTGCCGCAGCACTCATCGGCGCCTGCGGCCTGGCGACGGTGGAGCACTGCCAGTGGCGCAATCAGCCCTTGGGCCCCGGTGTGATCGAAGCCGTAATGGGTGCTGTTTGAGGGCAGGGCTGCATCGACTTGGGTTGATGCGCTAAGGTGACCCAGCAAGCGGCGCAGTCGAACGCCGCGACAGAACCTCCATGCTCGATCTCATTCAGTGGCGTGCCCGCAAAACGCCAGAAGCGAAGGCCCTGTTCTTCAACGGACGCTGGTACAGCTACCGCGAGCTGGAGGGGCGGGCGAACCGTCTCGCCAACCGTTTGCTGGGCCTGGGGCTGAAGCGCGGGGATCGTGTGGGAGTGATTGCCCACAACCATCTGGTGCATTTCGACCTTCTATTGGCCGCGCCCAAGATCGGCGTGGTCTTCGCACCCTTCAACCCCCATCTTGATCGCCCCGCGCTCGTGGCCTGCGTGCAGCAGGTGCGGCCGGCTCTGTTGTTCGTGGATAGCCGACACCACGAAATGGCTCTGGTGTTGGGTCTGCCCTGGGCCCGGTTGTCGGAATACCGGGACTGGCTGGCCGTGGGCAGTCCCGAACTGCCATCGGCCCCGCCCTTGTCGGTGGATGACCCGCACAGCATCTACAGCACGGCGCGAGGCGCTGCGGTGCTGCCGTATCGCCAGGTGCTACTGAACGCCCGCCACGCGGCCGATACCTGGGGTTTGTCCACACAGGACTGCACCGTGCATTGCCTGCCCTGCTACGGGCCCGAGCTGAACCTGCTGTGCCTGCCGGTGCTGTACCGGGGCGGGCGGGTGGTGCTGATGTCGGGCTTCGATGCTGACGAGTTTCTAGGCCACCTGGCGCTGCACCGGGTGACCGTTGCCGCCCTCAGTCCCGAGATGCTGCGCTTTGTCGTGGGCTTTGGTGACTTCGACGAGGCTGATCTTTCCAGCCTCAACTGGCTCGCCAGTGTGGGCGCGCCCGCTCCGCAAGGGGTGAGGCAGATCCTCGCCCGTCGCGGGCTGGGGGTGCGCCTGCTGCTGGCTTCTGCCGAGGCGGGCCCGCATCTGTTTCACGCCACGCTGGAAGACAGCGCCGCCCGTCCAGGTTTGGTGGGATTGCCGCTGCCCGATGTGCAGCTGCTGCTGCACGATGCCACCGGCGATGCCACGCCAGATGGCCAGACCGGCGCCGCTCACGTGGCTGGTGTGATGACGTTCCTGGGCTATCTCGATGCCAGCGGCAGCCTGCCGCCGCAGGGAGGCGATCCATTAGCAAACGGCCTTGCACTGCGCATGGACCACGATGGCCAGTACCTCTACCAGGGCCAGGCCGCAGAGGTGTTCCGCAGCGGTGGCGAGTGGATTTACCCCGGGGCCATCGAGGCCGCACTGCTGCAAATGGACGGCATCGTGGACTGCACGGTGACAGGCTTGCCGCGTGGAGACGCGGACAGCGCCATTCTGGCGAATATCGTGCTCCAGGAAGGCGTGGAGCTGACTGACAGCGCACTGGCTGCGGCAGTCGCCGTCGCCTTGCCCGCCGGCCAGCGGCCCGAATACTTTCAGCGGTACAGGTCGCTGCCGCGCGATGCCTGGGGCAAGGTGCAGCGCGAGCGGCTGACGCAGAAGTTTTCAGAGTCGCTGCCGCCGCTGCCTTGAGTGCGCGGATGATCCCTTGCAGCGGGGTGCTGCTGGTGTCGTGGGCGACGGCTATACAAGCGATCTGCTGGTGCTGAGGATCACTGCTACACGAGCGATCCGCTCGTGCTGAGGATCATTGCTACACGAGCGATCCGCTCGTGCTGAGGATCACTGCTACACGAGCGAACCGCTCGTGTAGACGGCAAATCCCGCCAGCAAAATGAGCAGTGCGCGGGTCTGCATGCGCAACACTTCGCGCAGTGCGGTGCTGAGGTCGGGGGCGACGGTTATCGCGCCATCATCTTCTTCCATGGCCAGCGAGCCGGCGCCAACTTCCGCCAGCACGGCCCAGCTGTGGCTGCGCCAAGCGCCGAGGTAGTTCAGTTCGCCAATGCGGCGCCAGGCGGCCAGGGCGTCATCCATGCTGCCCGCCAGCGCGAACAGGGCTGCCGTGAGACGTGCGGGCAGCCAGGCGGCGAGGCCATGCAACTGTTCGGCAGCGCTACGCGCGCTGCTGCCATAACCCAGTTCTTCCAGAAGGCGCGGCAGGCGGCTGGCCACGCGGTAGCCCACGGCGGCGGCGGGCCCGAGCGCGATGAACCACAGCAGCACACCAAACAAGCGCTCGTGAGACTGAATGAACAGCGCGCCAATGAGACTGCGATGGTTCTCATCCGGGTCAGGTCCGCTTTGCAACACGCGGCTGAGGCGCTCGGTGTCTTCAGTATGACCCTGCTCGCGCGCGGTGATGAGTCGCTGCACATCGTCTGAAAGATCGCGCGGCCCCAGGCAGAAAAACAGAACGGCGCCTGCAAAGAGCACTTCCAGCAGGGCGCCGTGCAGAAGTTCATCCGCCGCCAGAGTGACTGTGATGGCAACGGCTACCAGCAGCCAGGGCAGTACCGGGCCATCGGCAATGCGCAGCACGCCTTTGAGACGGCCCAGCAACACAGCGAGCAGGCGCGACTCACCCAGCGCCGTGCCCTGCGGAAAGGCACGCTCCACGGCCAGGGCCAGCATCACGGCGAGGAAGTTCATGCGACGAGGCTACTGCGAAACCGCAGCCAGTCGAAGTGGGGGCCGGGGTCGGTCTTGCGGCCGGGGGCGATATTGCTGTGGCCAACGATGCGCTTGGGCGTGAGCTGCAGATACACCTTGAGTGCCGCGCGGGTCATCGCAGTGAGCGTGGCGTACTGGGCGTCGGTAAAAGGCTCGTCGTCAGTGCCTTCGAGTTCGATGCCAATCGAAAAGTCATTGCAGCGGGTCCGCCCCTCGAACTGGCTCTCGCCTGCATGCCAGGCACGCTGCGTGGTGGGCACGTACTGGGTCACCCGGCCATCGCGAAAGATGCAGGCATGCGCCGATACCTTCAGATGGGAAATGCCGGCGAAGTAGGGGTGAGCGGCTGCATCCAGCCGGCCCAGGAAAAGATCGTCGATGTAGCCCGCGCCGAACTCGCCCGGTGGCAGCGAAATGTTGTGGATGACCAGCAGCGAAACCTCCGGGGTTGGCCGGGCATCGCAGTGCGGCGAGGCGAGCTGCTGCGCGTTGGACCACTCGCCCGTAGCGGTATCGAGCCAGGCTGTGGCAGGCTTGGTCGTGGCCTTTGAACTTTGACGACGAGGCGTGTTCATAGGCTGGCGTCGTTCGCGGCGCGCTGCACGTAGACTCCGAGTTCCTTCGTAACTCCGCACACGGCGCTCATGCTCATCTGCTTCTCTGCGTTCTGCTGCACTGTCCGTCCCGCCTCCCGTCTTCGCATGGTCTGCCTTTCTGTTCTGACCGGATCGCTGCTGAGCGCCTGCGCGGGTCTGTCCGTCAAGACCACCGAGGCCACTCCCATGCCGCAAGCGACATTGAGCTACACCGCGACACCGCAGGCGAGTTCACTGACCACCGCGCCTGCCGCTGCTGCAAATCCTGCCCACCAGAGCGAGTTTCCAGACGCGCCGCTGGCCTATCGCAAGCATATCTTGGCCAATGGGCTGACGCTGCTCGTGCACGAAGACCGCAAGGCGCCGCTGGTGTCGGTGCAGGTCTGGTACCACGTGGGCAGCAAGGACGAAGTGCCGGGCAAGACCGGCTTCGCGCACCTGTTTGAACACCTGATGTTCAACGGCAGCGAGCACCACGACGACGAGTTCTTCCGTCCGCTTGAAAGTGCGGGCGCGAGCGATATCAACGGCACCACCAACGTCGACCGCACCAATTTCTACGAGACGGTGCCGACCGGCGCGCTGGACCTGGCCCTGTGGCTGGAGTCCGACCGCATGGGCAATCTGCTGCCGGCGGTGACTCAGGCCAAGCTCGATGAGCAGCGCGGTGTGGTGAAAAACGAAAAGCGCCAGCGCGAGGCCGCGCCCTACGCCAAGGTGGACGAGCTGATCGTGCAGAACAGCTACCCCGCCGGGCACCCGTATTCATGGACCACCATCGGCTCGATGGAAGACCTCGACCGCGCCAGCCTCGATGACGTGCGCGCCTGGTTCAAGAAGTACTACGGCCCCAACAACGCCACGCTCATCATTGCGGGAGATATCGACTTCGCCACGGCCGTCGCCAAAGCCGAGCAGTATTTCGGAGCCATTGCCGCCGCCCCCGGTGTGGCGCGTCGCGCGCAGTGGATTGCCCCCTTTACCGAGCCGCGCCGTGTGGTGGCGCAAGACCGCGTCACGCAGTCGCGCCTGTACCGCCTGTGGAACGTGCCGCGCCGCGGCGAGCGCGACGCGGTGCTGCTGAGTTTCGCCGCCGAACTGCTGGCGGGCGACAAGGCCAGCCGCCTCTACCAGCGTCTGGTGACGCAGGAGGGCCTCGCCACCAGCGTGCAGGCCGATGTCGATGCCAATGAGCTGGGCTCCCAGTTCGGTGTCATCGTCACCTTGAAGGCCGGTGTGTCCCTGTCGCAGGCCGAGGCCGCGCTGGATGACGAGCTGGCGAAGTTCATGGCCGCACCGACTGCCGCGGCTGATGTGCAGCGGCGCAAAACCGGCTACTACGTGGCGCGCCTCGCCGGTCGCGAGAGCATCGCTGCCAAGGGCGCGGAGCTGGCGACCTGTCAGATTTACGAAGGCAGCCCCGAGGCCTGTGAGGCCGAGTGGCACACCGTACGCGACGCCACGCCGCAGGACATCCAGTCCGCTGCCCGGCGCTGGCTCACGCCGAACCATCTCACCGTGACGGTGGAGCCCGAGGCCGAGCTGAAGACAGCGGCTTCCAGCACGGTGGATCGCAGCAAGCTGCCTGCGGTGGGCGAGCCCAAGGGTATCCAGCTGCCAGCATTGCAGCGCTTCACGCTCAGCAATGGCATCGAGGTGCTGCTGGCCGAGCGCCACGAGGTGCCGCTGGTGAACCTGCAAATGTTCTGGCCCTATGGCACCGCCGTGCAGCCGGGCGCAGGTCAGTTTGAAACCCTGATGGGCATGCTCTCGGAAGGTGCCAACGGGCTCGATGCCGAGGCCCTCACGGCCGCCTACAGCGCGCTGGGCGCCAACTTCGGGGCCGACCTCAACGCCGACAGTCTCGGCGTGGGGCTTTCTGCGCCGCGCACGAAACTCGGTGAGGCGCTGAAGCTGTTTGCCGCCAACATCCGCAAGCCGGATTTTCCGGCCGATGCGCTAGAGCGCCGCGTGCAGCGCAAGCTGGCGGGCCTGCGCGCGAATGTCGCGAGCCCCGGCGGCATCCTGAGCCTGAACCAGATGCGACTGATGTATGGCGAGCATCCCTATGGTCGGCACAACAGCCTGCCGCTGCTCGAAGCGGGATCGCAGGCGCTCACGGCTGAGGCCTTGCGTGCCATGAGTCCCACCGTGCTGCGGCCCGATGGCGCGCGCCTCATCGTGGTCGGCGATACCGACCCCGCCACCTTGAAGCCCCTGCTCGAAGCCGCCTTTGGCGACTGGGCGCCGCCGGCTGCTGCCGCGCCGATGCGTGAGTTGCCAGCGGTTGTCGTGCCTGCCGGTTCGCGGGTATTCCTGTTCGATCTGCCGGGCGCCGAGCAGTCGCTGGTGTCGGCAGCCGATCTCTCGCTGCCGGTAACCGCGCCCGAGCACGAGGCGGCTGACCTTGCCAATGCCGTGCTGGGCGGGCTGTTCACTTCACGCCTCAACATCAATTTGCGCGAGCAGAAGCACTGGACTTACGGCGCCTTCAGCGGCCTGCAGGAATCCGTGGGCCCTGGCCTGTTTGCGGCGCGTGCCTCGGTGGAGACGCCGCACACGGCGGCCGCCATGGCTGAGATGAAGCGCGAAATCGCCGACATTGCAGGCAAGCGCCCGCCCACCGCAGCCGAGCTGGACGCCGCCCGTAAATCACTGGTGCGCGCCTTGCCGGGCCAGGCCGAAACAGCCGGCGGCGTGCTGGCGCTTTACCAGCGCCTACTGGCCTTTGGCCTGCCCACCGACCGCTACAGCGGCTACGGCGATCGTCTGGCGGCGCTGAAGCCTGCCGATGTCACTCGCGCAGCAGCGCTACTCGCCCGCCCCAATGCGCTGACCTGGTTCGTGGTGGGTGATCTCGCGAAAATCGAGGCCGACATCCGCAAGCTCAAGCTCAAGCTCGGGCCGGTGACCGTGCTCAATGCGCGTGGAGAAACGCTGCGCTGATGCTGCACCTGGTGCTGCACGAGCCGGAGATTCCTCCCAACACCGGCAACCTGATGCGTCTCGCTGCCAACACCGGCGTGACGCTGCATCTGGTGCATCCGCTGGGGTTCGCACTCGACGACAAGGCCCTGCGTCGCGCCGGACTCGACTACCACGAGTGGGCGCGCGTGCAGCAGCACGACAACTGGAATGCATTCCTCACGGCCCTGCCGGGCGTTCGGGTGTGGGCCTTCACCACCAAGGCGCAGCGCCTCTACAGCGCCGTGAGCTACGCTGCCGGCGATGCCCTGCTGTTCGGCGCCGAAACGCGCGGCCTGCCCACTGCGCTTCTAGAAAGCATTGAGCCCGAGCAGCGGCTGCGCCTGCCCATGCAGCCCGGCTCCCGTTCGCTCAACCTCGCCAATGCGGCTTCGATTGCCGTCTACGAGGCTTGGCGACAGCTGGGGTTTGACGGCGCGCAGTAACGTCGTCGTGCTGCGCTAATCCTGCTCGGGCCGCAGCGGCCGCTGCGCGAGTGCGGCAAAAGCTTCGACGGGTTTCAGCTCGCCGGCAATCACGCGGGAGATGACTTGCGTGATCGGCACTTCAACGCCCAGCTTGGCGGCGAAGCGCAGCACTTCCTGCGCGGCCTTCGCCCCTTCCACCACCTGGCCGATGACCTGGCGGGCTTCGTCCGGCGTCTTGCCTTCGGCCAGCAGCAGGCCGAAGCGGCGGTTGCGGCTTTGGTTGTCGGTGCAGGTCAGCACCAGATCGCCCAAGCCCGCCAGGCCCATGAAGGTTTCAGGCTTCGCCCCCGCCGCCACGCCGAGCCGCATCAGCTCGTTGAGGCTGCGGGTGATGAACCCGGCGCGGGTGTTGGCGCCCAGACCCAGGCCATCGGCAATACCCACGCCAATGGCCATCACATTCTTGGCCGCGCCGCCAATCTCGACGCCGATGACGTCATCCGAGGGATAGGCGCGAAAACCGTCGCCGTGAAAAATGCGCGCGATTTTCTCGGCAAAGGCCTCGTCGCTGGAGGCGATGGTGACCGCCGTGGGCAGGCCCATCGCCAGTTCTTTGGCAAAGGTGGGGCCGGAGAGAATGGCCACCGCGTGTTCGCGGCGGATTCCTTCGGCAATCACCTCATGCGCCAGCCTGGCGGTGCCGGGCTCCAGGCCCTTGCAGGCGCAGACCAGACCCTGGCTTGGGCGCAGCAGCGGCGCGATGGCGGCGATGGTGGCGCCGAGTGCGGCACTGGGGGTGGCGAGAACGATGTCTTCCGCCTCTGCAATCGCCCGCGCCAGATCGCTGGTTGCGGTGAGCTTGGCGGGGAAGGGCGTACCCGGTAGATAGGCTGTGTTCTCGCGGGCTTCTTCCATGGCCGCCATGCTGGTGGCATTGCGGCCCCAGAGCAGCGTGCCGTGGCCGCGCCGCGCAAGATGGATAGCCAGCGCCGAGCCAAACGACCCGGCACCGAGCACGCTCATCTGCACATCCATTGCGACGGCCGGTCTGCCTTAGTGGGTGGCCGCGGGCGCTGCGGCGGCGGCGGCGCGTTGGTTGCGGTGCTCAATGTAGAGCGCGTCGAAGTTCACCGGCTGCAGCAGGATGGGCGGGAAGCCCGCGCGCTGCACGAGGTCGGACACGCTTTCACGGGCGAACGGGAACACCTGGTGCAGACAGTACGTGCCGAGCACGGCTTCCACTTCTTCGTTGGTGTTGAAGCCGCGCACGGTGAAGATGCCGCACTGGTGAATCTCGATGAGAAACGCCACTTCGCCGGTGGCGTGCTTGGCCGTCACCGTGGCTGAAATGGTGACCTGGAAGTTGTCGTTGCCCAGCCCCTGCGCATTGGTGTTGATCTGCAGGTCGATGGTGGGCTGCTCCTGCTTGGTGAAGACGGCAGGTGCGTTGGGCAGCTCGATGGAGCCGTCCTTGAGGTAGATCTTCTGCAGCACCACCTGGGGGCCGGGGGCGGCAGCGGGGGCGGCGGGTGCGGGTGCGGCAACGGCGTCGGTCATGATGTGGGTCGGCTGAGTGAGTGGTGGTTGCGAGGCCTTATGGCGACCTCTTGGAGGTGTAGCAAAAACAGATGGCCGCTGGCTTCGTACGTGAGGCTAGTCCTTCAGCAGAGGTTCGAGACGGCCTGCGCGATCGAGCGCTGCCAGGTCATCGAAGCCGCCGACATAGGTTTCGCCCACGAAGATCTGCGGCACGGTGCGGCGGCCGGTGCTGCTCATCATCGTTTCGCGCAGCACGGGGTTCTGGTCGACGCGAAGTTCTTCGATGCTCGACACGCCCTTGCCCTGCAACAGGCGCTTGGCCATGGTGCAGTAGGGGCAGACGGCGGTCGTATACATGCGCACGAGCTTCATGGTTGGAGCACCTTACTTCGCGGTCACGGGCAGGTTGGCGGCAAGCCAGGCATTGAGTCCGCCGCGCAGGGGCAGGGCCTCGGCAAAGCCGGCGGCGCGCAGGGTCTTGGCGGCTTCTGTGGCGGTGCCGCCAAGCGCGCAATAAACGATCACGGGCTTGGTCTTGTCCTTCTCCAGCTCGTTCAAACGGGTCTTGAGCTTGTCGTTGGGAATGTTCACCGCGCCCAGCAGATGCCCCTTCTTGAAGTCGGCGACGGGGCGCACATCCACCACCCGTGCATCGCGGTCGTTGATCAGGCGCACTGCTTCCGGGGCCGACAGCTTCTTGCCGCTGGTCATGCTGCCATGCACCTCGTTGACGACGATGGCGATGAAGGAGAGCGCGAGCACCGACATCAGCAGCGGGTGCGCGGTAGCGAATTGAAGGTACTGATCCATCGAGAGGTTTCCGCCGTTGGGGGAAATGGGTTAGCTTCGATTATCTCACCGCCTTAGCCTTGATGCGCGCCCGCTTCGTCCCCTGCCCGATGCCCTTCCGCCGACTGACGCTGCTGCTGGCCGCCGTGCTGCTGCCCCTGACGGTGGCCGCCGCCCCGCCCATGAGCAAGGCGCGACAGAAGGAGCTGGACAAGGTCCAGCTGCGCATCCAGGCGCTCAACCGCACACTCGAACAAGACCGCCAGAAGCGCGATGCGGTCAGCGAGCAGATGGAAGAAGCCGAGAAGAAGCTGACGGCCAGCCGTGCGGAGCTGGAGTTTCTTTCCACCCAGCTGGCCGAGCGCGAGGCGGAGCTGAAAAAAGCCGAGTTAGAGCGTGATGGCGCCACTGAACGCCTCGCCGCTGAACGCAAGGCGCTGGGGCAGGAGCTACGGGCCACCTACATCACCGGTCAGCGCGAGCAGGCCAAGCTGCTGCTGTCGCAAGACAGCGCGGGCCCGGTGGGTCGTTTGCTGACCTACCACGACTACCTGAGCCGCGCCCGCGCCGAGCGGGTGACGCGGATGAAGGATGAAGGCGAGCGCCTCAGCATCGCCCAGGCGCGTCTCACCGAACAAGCCGCCAAGCTCAAGACGCTGAAAGCCGAAAACCAGTTGGTGGTGGCCGAGGATGCCAAGTTGAAGGCCCAGCGCGCCGCCCTGCTGGCGCAGCTGAATGAGCGCATCGACGACGAGGAAGATCGCCTCAAGACCCTGCTGCAGGACGAGAAAGACCTGAGCCGCGTGCTCGACAACATCAAGACCGTACTGGCCGACGAGCCCGTCAAAACCCCTGTCGCGCCTGAGCGTGACGGCACCCCGGCGCGCGCCTTCGCGCAGGGGCGCGGCCGCATGGGCTGGCCGCTGCGCGGCGAGCTGATCGCCAATTACGGCGACCCCAAGGTGGGGGGCAAGCTGGCCTGGAAGGGACTGTGGATTGCCGCCACGCGCGGCGCGACGGTGAAATCTTCAGCCCGTGGCCGCGTGGCTTACATCGGCTTCATGCACCGCTACGGCCTGATCGTGATTCTCGAACACGAGGACAACCACTTCACGCTGTATGGCCATCTCGACAATGTGGCGGTCAGCGCCGGCGACACCGTGGGCCTGGGCGAGCCGCTGGGGGAAGTGGGCGATTCCGGTGGGCACGACCGCACGGGCCTGTACTTCGAGGTGCGCAAGGGTACCGATCCACTCGATCCGCGTGGCTGGCTTCAGCCCTGAGCAGTGGACGGAAGCGCCTAAAGGCGGGCGCAACGAAAGCGCTGTGATATTGTCAAAAATCGCGCTCAAGCCCTTTTCTGTTGACTCTCATGCCCTCCAAAGCCAGCACCGCTCGCCTCTCCATCGCGATGATTGCCTCCGCCCTCGTCGGCGCCGGCATCACGCTCACCACGGGCGTTTTCGCTGTCAAGGAAACTCCAAGCGACGCGCTGCCGCTGAAGGATCTTCAGGCCTTCGTCAAGATTCTCAACCGCGTGAAGACCGACTACGTCGAGCCGGTGGAAGACGACAAGCTGCTGGAAAACGCCGTGCGCGGCATGCTCACCGGGCTCGATCCACATTCCTCCTACCTCGACAAGGAAGAGTTCAAGGAGATGAACACCGCCACCACCGGCAAATTCGGTGGGCTTGGCATCGAAGTGCAGATGAAAGATGGCCTGGTCTTCGTGGTGAGCCCCATCGATGACACGCCGGCGTTCAAGGCGGGCATCCAGGCCGGCGACTACATCGCCAAAATCGGCGAAGACCCGGTGCGCGGGCTGAGTCTCAAGGAGGCCGTCGACAAAATGCGCGGCGAGCCCGGCAGCAAGGTGAGCCTCACGGTACTGCGCAAGGATGCCGACAAGCCACTGGTGTTCGACCTGAAGCGCGAGACCATCAATGTGTCTTCCGCCAAGAGCCGCCTGCTGGAAACCGGCTATGCCTACTTGCGCATCAGCCAGTTCACCACCACCACCGGCAAGCTCATGCTCGACGAGCTGAAGAAGGTGAAGAAGGAGGGCGAGTTGCGCGGCCTGATTCTCGACCTGCGCAACAACCCGGGCGGCGTGCTCAATGCCGCGGTGGATGTCTCGGATGCCTTCATCGACAAGGGCCAGATCGTCAGCATCAAGGGGCGCGATGCCGACTCCAATCGCATTTTCAGCGCCACCAGCGGCGACGAGCTTTCGGGCCGTCCCATCGTCGTGCTGGTCAATGGCGGTTCGGCTTCTGCGGCCGAGATTGTTGCCGGTGCGCTGCAGGACAGCCGCCGCGCGGTGATTGTGGGTGCCAAGACCTTCGGCAAGGGCAGCGTGCAGACCATCCTGCCGCTCAACAACCAGTCCGCCATCAAGATCACCACCGCGCGCTACTACACGCCGGCGGGCCGTAGCATCCAGGCCGAGGGCATCGAGCCCGACATCACCTTCACGCCGGTGAAAATCAGCAAGGCGGATGCCGATCCCTTCGAGTCGGTGCGCGAGAAAGAGGCAGATCTCAAGGGCCGTCTCGATAACCAGGAAGCCAAGAAGCTGGTCGAAGAGGCCGGCAAGACCGACGCGAAGAAGGAAGAGAAGCCGGAAGAAAATCTGGCTGAGACGGACTACCAGCTCTATGAGGCACTGAATCTGCTCAAGGGCTTGAGCATCGCGCGCGGGTTCTGAGTTTCCCGCAGCACAGAAAAAGCCCGGCTCCTGCCGGGCTTTTTCGTTAGGCCGTGCGTCCGCGCAGACGCGAGAGCAGGCCCATCACCCGACTGGCGATTCCCAGTTCTTCCGGCGCCCGCGTGGGCTGCACGGTGTAGCGCTCGGCGAAGGTTTTCGGTGCAGCCTTGAGCAGGCGGTGCTGCTTGAGCGCAGAGGCGAGATTCATCGCCAGCGGACCCTTGCGGATGGGCTTCGGGATCAGTCGGAAAATCTGCCCCTCGTTGATCAGTCCGATCAGCGTCGTCGCATCGTTGAACGGTGTGATCACCATGCTCACCACCTCAGGGTGATGGCGTTTCAATGCCTTCAGTGCCCCTGTGAAACGCTCGCCGCCCACTTCGATTTCGGCCACCACCACGCCCACGTTTTCCTCGGCGATACGGGTGAAGGCTTCATCAATGCTGCGCGCCCAGCGCACCGGCTGATTGGGGCCGGCCACTTCCTGAATCACGCGGGCCACTTCCGGGTCGTCGTCCACCACCAGAATCAGCTCGGCAGACAGCGGCGACACAAAGCTGCCGGTCTGCGTCATCAGCTGAGCGGCGCTGGGCGAGATCGAGGGGGCTGATTCCGGCATGGCTCCGGCCAGTACCGGGGGGGCAGCGAAGGACGCCAGCGCAATCTCCATGGCCTGAGCCACAGTGGTGCGCAGGTCCTGGGCATCCCAGGGCTTGTTGAGAAAGCGAAAAATCTCGCCCTCGTTCACCGAGTCCACCACCGCATCGAGTTCCGAATAGCCTGTGAGCAAGAGCCGCATGGTGTTGGGGCTTTTCTCCTTCACCTGCCGCAGCAAATCAGCGCCGCGCATGATCGGCATCTTCTGGTCGGAGACGATCACGTGAATCTGCTCCTGCTCGACGATGCGCAGCGCTTCGTGGGCATCGGTCGTGGTGCGCAGCTCGTACTGCGCACGGAACAACATGGCCAGTGAACGCAGAATGCGCTCCTCGTCGTCCACCAGCAGTAGCTTCGGCTTGTTGCTGGGCGCTGCACCGTGCGTGCTGGCAAAGCGCGCCGCAGCACCCAGGCGCGAGGCCAAGGGGTTGGGAGTACTCATGCCGATTCCTCCAGCAAGGATTCAGCCGACGCAGGCTGGCGTTGCAGCGGCACGCTGAGCGTGAAGGTGGTGCCGCGACCCACTTCGGAGCGCACGCTCAAGTGGCCGCCGTGCGCCTGCGCAATCTGGAAGCTGATCGACAGGCCCAAGCCCGTGCCCTCACCAATGCCCTTGGTGGTGAAGAAGGGGTCGAAGACGCGCGGCAGGTGCTCGGCCGCAATACCCTTGCCGTTGTCGGCCACCGAGAGATGTACAGCCTTTGCGTCGCTCCAGCTGGTGAGCGTGATCTCGCCGCTGCCATGGCTGATGGCCTGCGCGGCATTGGTGACGAGATTCAGGATGATCTGGTTGATCTGCGAGGGGCCGCCCTTGAAGGCCGGCAGCGTGGCCGCGAGCTGCTTGACGATGCGGGCCTTGTCCTTCACCACGCTGTTGGCGATGGTGAGCGTCTGCTCGATGCACTCGTTCAAATGCACGTCGCTGGTCTGTGCGGCATCCAGACGCGAGAAGTTGCGCAGGTTCACCACCAGATCCTTCACCTGGTCGACGCCAAACAGGGTGTCGCCAAACAGCGCTGCGGCTTCTTCCACCATGCCGCTGCCGCGCAGCTCGGTATTGAGTGCGGCCACGTCGGCCAGTTGCTGGCCGAGTGCGGCCTCATCCACTGCCGGGTCGCTGAGCATGGCGGTGAGCTGCTCATGCTGCTGCAAGGCTTCGTTCATTTGCCCGAATACCCCTTCGAGCATCTCGACGTTGTTGCGCACATAGCCGAGCGGCGTGTTCATCTCGTGTGCCACGCCCGCCACCATCTGGCCGAGCGAGGCCATCTTCTCGCTCTGGATCAGCGCGGCCTGGCTTGATTTCAGCTTGCGATAGGCCACCGCCGTTTGCTGCACTTGCACGGCGAGCCGCTTCTGCATGGCGGCGAGCAGGTCCACCACCACACCCATGCCGATGTAGCGGCCTTCGTGGGTGATGATGAAATCTTCGGTGATGGGTGCGGCCAGCTGCGCGCCCACCACTTCGGCAGCGGCTTCCAGCGGCAGGTCGTATTCCACCGTGAGCGCGGTAGGGTTCATGAAGCGCTCCACGGGCTTGCGGCCGTAGATCTCCCGGCCAAAGCGGGTGAGAAAGATCTCGTTGAAGCGATGCCGTGAGATCACCCCTACCGGACGGCCAGCGTCAACGATGGGCAGGCACAGCATCTCGGTGTAGCCAGCGGAAAGAATGAGATCCGCTGCATCGTTGACCGTGGTGGCGGGTGTGATCGGTTCGACGCTGCGGCGCAGGGCCAGCACATTCACCGGGGGCTTTGCGGCAGAGCTTTCCATGGGGCGAAACAGGCATTGGGCAGCGCCAGAAGATAGTGCCCACGCGTTACGGGACCATGCCTGTTTGATGAATCAGTGACGCTGGCGTCACTCTGGTTTCAGCGACCGCCCACCTGCGCCCACAACAGGCCGAGCAACTGTTTGAACAGGGTGTGACTGATGGCGAGAGCTTCGCTGTTTGGCAGCCAGCGCTTGAAGGCGTGCTGGTTGTCGAAAATCTCCACCGGGTCGCAGGGCGCGGGAATGAACTCAATGCGCGCATCGGCAACGCGTGCCGCATCTTCAAAGTTGCGCAGTGAGCGCGGCAGATGCGCCGCGGAACTCACTAGCAACACACGCTCTGCCCCCATCGCTTTCAACATTGGCAGGCTGAAGCTGGCGTTTTCCCGCGTGGTGCGACTCTCGCGCTCGATGGCAATGACGGCCCTGGGCACCCCGAGCCGCTCCAGCAACTCCAGTGCCGCCTGCGCCTCGGAATCGCCGAAATAGTTGATGGGCCCGCCTGTGAACAGAATGCGTGGCGCCTTGCCCAGGTGATAGAGCTTGGCCGCCAGCACCACGCGGTCGCCGGCTGAAGTGAGGTTGATCTCGGGGTTCCAGTTCGGCACCGCAGGACTCAGCGCGCCGCCCAGAACCACAATCACATCGGCCGAAGGCAGTTGCTCGGCCGCCACCAGTGGCGTGGGCGCTTCCACCACAGCAGCAAGCTGATGCGCAGCCCATGGCGTGCTCCAGGCCCAGAGCCAGGCCACGGCCAGCAGCACCACCCAGCGGCGTGACAGAGCCACGCCCAGCAGCACCAGCACAATCGAAAGGCCTAGCGGCGTCGCGAAGGTAGTGATGAGCTTTTGCAGCTCGAAAAGCTCCATGAGGACGCTCTAGCGGCTGCGCCAGAGACTCACTGCCCCCAGCGCGGCCAGCAGCCAGGACAGCGGCGGCAGACCCAGCCAGTGCGACTGCGAAGGCGTGTAGCCGTAGATCAGTGCCGCCGCAACTAGCGCACCTGCCGCGAACACCACCGCGCGCGTCTTTCGTTGGCTGCTCAACAACTCGGCGCGGAAGCTCGCCAGCTCCTTGCCTGACATGCCGCCGCCCAGCGACTCGCCGCGCTCCAGGCGCTTCAAGGCGTTCTCGGCCAGCAGCGGCAGTGTCTCGGCCAAGGCCGGCGCCTGACTGCGCAGTTTCAGCAGGGCGGTGGAAGGCGCCAGCCGTTTTTTCATCCAGTCTTCCATGATGGGCTTGGCGGTCTTCCAGAGATCGAGGTCTGGGTACAGCTGCCGGCCCAGACCTTCCACCTGCAACAGTGTTTTTTGCAGCAGCACCAGCTGAGGCTGCACCTGGTACTGAAAGCGCCGCGCGATCTGGAACAAGCGCACAAGGAAAAACCCGAAGGAGATGTCCTTGATCGGCCGACCAAAAATGGGCTCGCAGACGGTGCGGATCGCACTCTCGAAATCTTCCACGCGGGTGCCGGCGGGTATCCAGCCGCTTTCCACGTGCAGCTCGGCCACGCGCTTGTAGTCGCGGTTGAAGAAGGCGAGAAAGTTCTCGGCGAGGTAGCGCTGATCCTGCGGCGTGAGCTGGCCGACGATGCCGAAGTCCAGCGCCAGATAGCTCGGCTTCTTCGGGTTGTCGATGTTCACGAAGATGTTGCCGGGGTGCATGTCGGCGTGAAAGAAGTTGTCGCGGAACACCTGCTTGAAGAAGATCTCCACGCCGCGCTCAGCCAGCACGGAAAAGTCCACGCCCTGTTCGCGGAACATCGCCAGCTCGCGCACCGAGTGGCCATAGAGCCGCTCCTGCACCAACACATTGGGCCGCGTGTAGTCCCAGAAGATCAGCGGGTGGTAGATCAGCTCCGAGCCCAGCCAGTTGCGGCGCAAGAGGCCGCAGTTGGCGGCTTCGCGCATCAGGTCCATCTCGTCGCGCAGGCTCTTGGCGTATTCGGCGACGACGGCCACGGGCTGGATGCGATGGCCCTCGGGGTGCAGACGCTCCACCAGCGAGGCGAGCGTGTGAAGAAGGCCAATGTCCTTTTCCATCGTCACTTCGATGCCGGGCCGCAGCACTTTCACGATCACTTCCAGCCCGCCCTCGCCATGCAGCTTGGCGGTGTGTACCTGGGCCACGGAGGCCGAGGCCAGCGGCGTGTCGTCGAAGCGCGCGAAGAGTTCCACCAGCGGCTTGCCGAGTGCGGTTTCGATGAGGGCTTTCGCTTCTTCGGTGGGGAAGGGCGGCACCTGGTCTTGCAGCTTCTGCAGTTCGATGGCGATGTCGGGCGGAATCACATCCGGCCGCGTGGAAAGCGCCTGTCCGAACTTGATGAACACCGTGCCGAGTTCCTGCAAGGCCAGCCGCAGCCGCTCGCCGCGCGGGCGCTCGTCGCTGCTCGGCTTGCCGTTCCAGAACTCCTGCAGGCCATAGCGGCGGATGACGGCGTGGATGCGCCAGAGGCGGGCGGCAGAACGGATCACGAGGCGTCTCCGCTGCGTTCCAGCCGCTTGAGCCGCGCTTCCAGCCGGGCCACATCGTCGCGCAGGGTTTCCACTTCGCTGCTCCAGTCTTCTGCGTCGCTCTTGCGGGCGAGGTCGTAGGTTTCCTCGCGCAGGTATTCGGCGGTGTTGAGCGTCATGGTTTTCGCACTGCGCTGGCCCCAGCCAAAGAAACTCTGCAAGCCGCCGACGAGACGTTGCGCAGCACCATCACCAGTGAAGCGGGCGATGAGCTCGGCAGGCTCGAAGCCAATACGCGCGAGCAGCTGGGTGAAGCGGTGCAGCAGTTCGGCATCGCCTTCGACCGTCACGCCGGGCGGCAGGGCGGTGGTGCCGCTTTTCAACTGCCGCGCGAGCTGGGCGTAACCAATGGCGCCGCCTTGCAGATGCACATCGGCGCGGCGCTCGAAGTGCGAGAGCACTCGCACGCCCGTGGGCATGCACTCGATGAAGAAGTCCCACTCCAGACCATCGACGGTGAGGGCCAGCACCTTGCCGTCGAGGCGGGCGAAGTCTTCGAGCACTTCGGGCTCGAGGCGCAGCGTGCGGTTGAGGGCGACTTCCACCGCCGCGCAAATCAGGTTCGGCGTCATGGGTTCAGTCGAGCTTGAAGCCGCGGTGCACGGCAACAATGCCGCCCGTGAGGTTGTAGACCTGCACGCGGGAGAGGCCCGCGCGCTCCATCATCCCCTTCAGCGTGTCCTGGTCCGGGTGCATGCGGATGGACTCGGCCAGGTAGCGGTAGCTGTCGGCATCGTTGGCCACCAGCTTGCCCATCAGCGGCAGCAGCTTGAAGCTGTAGGCGTCGTAGATCTTCGAGAGCGGCTCCAACAAGGGCTTGCTGAACTCCAGCACCAGCAGGCGGCCGCCGGGCTTGAGCGCCTTGGTCATGCTGGCCAGCGCCTTGTCTTTGTCGGTGACATTGCGCAGGCCGAACCCAATGGTGATGCAGTCGAAGGTGCCCTCGGCAAAAGGGATCTGCTCGGCATTGAGCTGCACCGCGGGGCTCTGCACCACGCCTTTGTCGGCCAGCCGCGTGCGGCCTTCGCCCAGCATGGCGGCGTTGATGTCGCTCAAGATCGCCAGGCCCTTGGGTCCGACCGCCTTGGCGAACTCTCGGGTGAGGTCGCCCGTGCCGCCGGCCACGTCCAGCACCTTCTCGCCCGAGCGCACGCCGGCGAGATCCACCACGAAGCGCTTCCAGACACGATGCACGCCGAACGACATCAGGTCGTTCATCACGTCGTACTTGCTGGCCACCGAGGTGAACACGCTGGCAACGCGCTTCTTCTTCTCGCCGACGGGCACCTGCTGAAAGCCAAAATGAGTCTGGTCGGGGGTCTGATCGGGCGCGTTGGGCTTGGGCGAAGTGGGGTCGGACATGGCGGTCTTCAGAGTGATGCCGCCATTGTATCGGTCGCCTCGCTGCGCACCCGCGCAATCGCCTGCCGCCAGCCGGCGTGCAGACGCGCGGCCTGCGCCGCCGGCATCTGCGGCGTGAAGCGCTGTTGCTGCTGCCAGAGCGCGGAGAGTTCATCCAGGCTGGCATACACCCCAGCCCCCAGGCCGGCGAGAAAGGCCGCACCCAGTGCGGTGGTCTCGGTCACCTGTGGTCGTAGCACCGGTAGCTGCAACGCGTCAGCCAGAAACTGGGTGAGCCAGTCGTTGCCCACCATGCCGCCATCCACGCGCAGCTCGGTGGGAGCGAGGCTGTCGGCGGTCATGGCATCGAGCAGATCGCGGCTTTGGTAGGCCACCGATTCCAGCGCGGCGCGCACGATGTGGGCTAGACCCGTGTCGCGGGTGAGGCCAAAAATGGCAGATCGGAAGAGCGTCGTGTAGGGAAAGAGTGTGG
>CAMTXV010000143.1:0-6369 GCA_947085665.1 uncultured Sinobacteraceae bacterium
CAGCTCGGCGAGCGCGGGGATGGGCCGGGGCGGCACGGCGATGGGGTCGGGTGTGGCGAACAGGAAATCCTGCGGACCGGCGGTTTGGCCTTCGCAGAAGTACTTGACGCTGTGGTAGCCGAAGTAATTGATGCCGGCCTGGGGAATCTGGTTCGTCGTAATGCCCTGCACCAGAGTTTCGATGGTGGCGCTGTCCTGGTTGGTGCCGGTGGGAATCACACCCTGCGCCCGACTGGTCACACCGCTGGCTTCGCCCACGCCCACGAGGGCGGCAATCCAGCCGGACTTGATGACGTTGTGCGGATTGAGGGCGTACACCAGATCATGCGGGGTGATGTCGGGCGCCAGCACCCGCAGGCGCTGCTTGGGGTCGGCACCGGCCAGCAGCAGCTGGTACATGCCGCCGTAGCTGCCGCCATAGCTGCCCACATACATCTCGCCATTGCTGCGGCGGCGCAGGCCGGGCAGGTTTTCGGCCCAGTCGAGAATCTGGATGAGGTCCTGGCCTTCCTGGTCGGGGCTCATCACCCGCACCGTGCCGCCAGAAGCGCCAAAGCCGCGCTCGTCGATGGAAATCACGTAGTAGCCGGCGGCGGTGAGGCGAGCAATAAAGCCCGCGCGCTCGGTCTGTCGCGAGCCGCCATACCCGTGGCCTTCGAGCACCAGCGGGTAGGTCTGGCCCGCCACGAGATTGTCGGGCTCGAACATCTGGAAGGAGACATCCACGCCATCCACGTTCGAGGCCAGCACCACGTGCTGGTCACCGCCAGCGCGGGTTTCAGTGACAGCCACTTTCGGCGGCGGCAGGGTTTCTCCGCCGGGGCCAGTGACGGGCGAGCCGGGTGAGCCGCCATTGGGATTGCTTTCGCCACAGGCGATGAGCGCGGCTGCCAGCAGCAGCGCGGTCGAAATGCGTAACATGGGTGTCACTCCTCGAAAAACTTTTTTAGTTATCAACGGAGTGAAGCATGACACTGCAAGCCGTTTCGAGCCGCCCATAGAGATGAAATTACCCGCCGCACTGCTCTGCCTGACCGGCCTGCTGGCCCTGACGTCTGGTGCTCGCGCCGACATCTGGCTCTGCGTGGGCGAGAACGGCCGTCAGAGCATTCAGGACAAACCCTGCGGCAAGGGCATGCAGCAGAAATCGCATGTGCCGGATGGCCCGCGCCGCGCCGCGCCAGCGCGGTCTGATGGCAGTGCGAGCAAAGCGCCCGCCAAAACGCCCATCGAGATTGGGCTGCAACGCAACAAGACGGTGATCTGCAACCTGCTCAACAGCGAACGTGCCGATGCCCTGGCCCAGATCAGCGGCACCCTGGCGCCGCCACCGGGCGAAGATCCGGCAGCGAATCTGGTGAAGATCGAAAAGCAGCGCACCCGCGTGGCCTGCGATGGCGGGTAGGGCGCTGACGCTGCTGGCCGCACTGGGCCTGGGCGGTTGTTCTACCTTCTCGTACTACTCGCATGTGCTCGGTGGCGGCTGGCAGGTGCTGGCGGGCCGCGAGCCCATTGCCGAGATCCTGGCCAATCCTGCGACCGATCCAACGCTCAAAACCCGCCTGACGGGCGTGCAGGCGGCCCGGCGTTTTGCTGTGACCGCACTCGCGCTGCCCGATAACGGCAGCTACACCGAATACACCGCGCTCGACCGTCCCTACGTGCTGTGGAATGTCTTCGCCGCACCGGAGCTTTCGCTACAGCCGGTGACGCACTGCTTTCCCATTGCCGGCTGTGTGGCCTACCGCGGCTATTACCGGGAGGCGCTGGCCAATGCGCAGGCCGAGTCTCTGCAGGCTGAAGGCTTTGAAACCTTCGTGGGCGGTGTCAGCACCTATTCCACCCTGGGCTGGTTCGATGACCCCCTGCTGTCATCCATGCTGGTGTGGGACGACGAGCGTCTAGCGGCCACGCTGTTTCACGAGCTGGCGCCCGAGGTGGCCTATGTCGGGGGCGATACCGCATTCAATGAGTCCTACGGCAAGTTCGTGGAGCTCGAAGGCTTGCGCCAGTGGCGAGAGGCGCGCGGTCTGCCGGTTGCACTGCCGGCTGATCTCGCCTTTGAGACGGCCTTCATCGAGCGCCTGCTAGCTGCGCGCAATGCCCTGGAGACGCTCTATGCCAGCCCGCTCAGCGATGACGCCAAGCGCAGCGGCAAAGCCGAAATCTTTGCGGAGCTGAAAGCCGACATGGAGCAGCGCGTGGCCGCAGCCCATGCCGGCCCGGGTTACCTGCGCTTCTTGGCCACGGGGATGAACAACGCCAAGCTGCTACCGTTTGGCCTTTATCATCAGTGGCGCCCCGCATTCGAGGCGCTCTACGAGCTTGAGGGGCGCGACTGGCCGCGGTTTCATGCCGCCGTGAAAGCCTTGGCCAAGCTCGATGCTGCAAGCCGACTGAAGCAACTCCAACACCTGCAAGCCCAGCGCACCGCCACACCATGAAGCTCAAGTCTGCCCACTGCCTGTTGCTCGCGCTGCCGCTGCTCTGCGCCTGGGTGGGCGGTGGCACCGAGGCGCGGCGTGATGCCAAGACCTTCATCCTCGAAACCCTGCGCAAGCAGGAGGGCGATGCCTGGGAGCGCACCGGGCAATACATGATCTGGACCTACGGCTTCGACCGCGCCGGCTGTGAGCTGACGGTGCAGCGCGAGGCCGAATTTGGCGATCTCTTCCAGCAGCGCATCCCCATGGCCAAGGCCACGGCGGTGGGCACCCAGAACAGCGAGATCGTTTTCGATTGCCGCGCCGGCCTGCCTTGCGTGGACTACCACATCAAGAACACCCAAGTGACCGACGAACAGCGTGTGGCCCGCACCCGTTTGCTGGTGATGGACCATGAAGACCTCACGCCCTTGATGAATGCCTTTGCCGAGCTGCACCAGCTTTGCCGCGACCCCTACTCGCCGCACCGTGCCAGCGGGGGCAGGCCATGAGCGAGACCGCCACGCCTCACTATCGTCCTCCGTTCTACGATGACCTGGAGCTGAGCCTTGCCGAAGGCTGGCGCCTGCTGGCCGATGGGGTGGGCAATGCCGCCAGTACTTTCCACCAGCCCGTGCTGGCCTCCACCGCACTGGATGGCCGCGCCGATGCCCGAGTCGCAGTGCTGCGCGGCGCTGATGCCGGCACTCGCGAGCTGCGCTTCAATACCGATGTGCGCACCGGCAAGATCGCCGAGTTCGCGGCCGATCCACGCGCCATGGTGTTGGCCTACGACCCGGCCAGCAAGGTACAGCTGCGCCTCTCCGGTGTCGTCACCACTCACCACGGGGATGCGCTGGCACAGCAAACCTGGGCCGCCACCCGCAAGTACAGCCGGCGTGGCTATCGACTGGCTCAGCAGCCCGGCAGCGAGCTGGCACACCCGCAAGAGGCCGACTTTCAACCCGCCGAGAGCGACGACTGCGGTGCTGCGCATTTCTGCGTGCTGTGCTTCACCGCCACCCAGCTGGAGTGGCTCTATCTCGACGCCGGCGGCCACCGCCGTGCACGCTTCAACTGGAACGGCACCCACTGGCAGGGCCAGTGGTTGGCCCCTTAGGAGAACTGCCATGCTCATCACCAACGCCCGCCTGCTCAACGAAGGCCAGATCGCGCAAGGCGATCTACTCATCCAAAACGGCCGTATCGCCAAGATCGCGAAGTCCATCACCGCGCCTGCGGGCGTCACCGTGCTCGACGCCCAGGGCAAGCTGCTGATGCCCGGCATGATTGACGACCAGGTGCATTTCCGCGAGCCGGGGCTCACCCACAAGGGCCATCTCGCCACCGAGAGCGCAGCGGCTGTGGCGGGCGGCATCACCAGCTTCATGGAGATGCCCAACACCATCCCCAACACGGTGACGCGCGCGGTGCTGGCCGACAAATACGCGCTGGCCGCGGGCAAGTGCTACGGCAACTACGCCTTCCACTTCGGCGGCGCAAACGACAATCTCGAAGAGATCAAGCGCCTGCAACCGGGTGAGGCGCCGTCGGTGAAGGTGTTCATGGGCGCCTCCACCGGCAACATGCTGGTGGATGACCCGGCCACGCTGGAAGGCATCTTTGCCCACAGCCCGCTGCCCATCCTCACCCACTGCGAAGACACGCCCACCATCAAGGCCAACGAGGCTGCTGCCCGCGCCAAGTACGGCGAGGAAGTGCCGCAGGACGAGCACTGGCGCATTCGCAGCCACGAGGCCTGCTACCAATCCACCGAGCTGGCTGTTGGCCTCGCGAAGAAGCACGGCGCGGGGCTGCATGTGCTGCACCTCACCACCGCGCGCGAGCTGCAGTTTTTCAGCGCCGGACCTGTGGAGGGCAAGAAGATCACGGTCGAGGCCTGCGTCCATCACTTGTTCTTGAACGACAGCAGCTATGCCACGCGCGGCAGTCTCATCAAGTGCAACCCGGCGGTGAAGAACGAGAGCGACCGGCTGGCGCTGATGCAGGCGGTGCGCGATGGCGTGATCGACATCATCGCCACTGACCACGCGCCGCACACGGCCATCGAGAAGGCACAAGGTTTTTGGAAAGCCCCCAGCGGCCTGCCGCTAGTGCAGTACGCGCTACCGATCTTGTTCGCGCTGGTGAAGCGTGGCGAGATGACGCTCGAACAACTGGTGCAGAAGGTCTGCCACGCGCCCGCGCTGCGCTTTGGCGTGCAGGAGCGCGGCTTTCTGCGCGAGGGCTATTGCGCCGATCTCACGCTGGTGGACCTCGATGCCACCACCACCGCCCGCAATGCCGATGTGCTCTCGCTCTGCGGCTGGACACCGTTCGATGGCATGAGCTTCCCCGCCAAAATCGTCGGCACCTGGGTCAACGGGCATCAGGTGTGGGATGGCGCGAAGGTGATTGGCCCCGCGCGCGGCGAGCGTTTGAAGCTTGCGTGATGAAAGCAGATAAGAAAAAGAATGCAGAGTTCACTCGGTGGATGGGACCGCTTCTTGAGTCCCTACGTCAGCTCGGAGGCTCGTTACGGCCGAGGGAGGCATCCAACCATATTGCTGCAACCTTGGGTCTTTCAGAGTCACTTCTCGATGCGACAACAAAAACAGGCCAAGACCGCTTTCACAACCAAGTGGCATGGGCGAGACAGTATTTGGTTTGGGAGGGATTGATAGATGCCTCTAGGCGAGGTGTATGGACTCTGACCCCAAAAGGGGCTGAGGTATCACTCACCGAAGAGCAGTCACGTGCCTTATTTTTGAAATGGGTTGCTGTCCACCAAGAAACAAGACGCGCTGTTCAAGACGAAGTTGCTAATACCTCAGCCAATGTTGACGCTGATAAGACAGCGCTAGTAGGTGTATCTCCAATCTCTGATGAAGTTGAGGAGGTTCAGTTGTTAGAGGTGTTGAGAAGTCTTACCCCATCTGGCTTTGAACGTGTTTGTCAGAGACTTTTAAGGGAGAGTGGCTTCGAAAGTGTGGTCGTCACCGGACGCTCACATGATGGAGGTATCGATGGAGTAGGCGTTTTGCAGCTGAATCCATTCGTTCGTATCAAAGTTCTCTTTCAATGCAAGCGTTACAAGGGAACGGTGTCGCGGGCTGAAGTTGGCGACTTTCGTAATGCGATGCTGGGCCGGGCGGAAAAGGGAATATTCATCACTACCGGGCGCTTCAGCAAAGATGCGATGCAAGAGGCAAGCAGAGACGGTGCGCCTCCTATCGAACTGGTTACCGGCGAAGCGCTCGTTGAGCTTTTCGAGCGCGTTGGTTTGGGGGTCAAGCCAAGAACCGTTTTCGATATCGACTATGGCTTCTTCGAGCAGTTTAAGTAAGGCCAATCATGGATATGAATAGCCGCTGCCCCTGGTGCCTCGCCACGCCGCAATACGTGAAGTATCACGACGAAGAGTGGGGCCGACCCTGCCGCGATGAGCACCGCCTGTTCGAGAAGTTCATGCTCGAAACCGCGCAGGCGGGCTTGAGCTGGCGCACGATTCTGGAAAAGCGCGAGGGCTATCGCCTGCTCTTCGATGGCTTTGATGCCGAGCGCATCGCGGCCTATACCGATGCCGAGCTGGAAGAAAAACTCAAAGACCCGCGCATTGTTCGCAACCGGCTCAAGGTGTTTGGCTTTCGCCGCAATGCCCAGTGTTATCTCAGGCTCGTGGCGGAAGAGGGCGGCTTCAGGACCTGGCTGTGGCGCTGGGTGGATGACCAGCCCCTCGTCAATCGCCCGGCCAGCATGAAGGATGTGCCCGCCACCACGCCGCTATCCGATGCCATCAGCAAGGCGCTCAAGAAAAAGGGCTTCACCTTTGTCGGCAGCACCATGGTCTATGCCTGGTTGCAGTCGATGGGTGTGGTGAACGATCACCTCACCAGCTGCGACTGGTCGGTGGACCGCAGCGGCTGATTACTCCTCGCCCTCGGCG
>CAMTXV010000144.1:0-2443 GCA_947085665.1 uncultured Sinobacteraceae bacterium
CAGCGCAGCGCCCTTCTACTGCTCGGTGGATCTGCGCAACGCCGGCTACAAGCTGGCTCCGGTCGACACCAATCTGTTCCCGGCTGGCTTCAATAATCTCAACCCGGTCTTCGAGCCCCTGGCGGTCAACGCACTCCAGGTGGGCCTGGAGCGGCTGATGCCCTCGGCCTGCAACATCGTGCTGGTGCCAGAAAATCACACCCGCAATCTGTACTACCTCGAAGCGCTGGCCACGCTGCGCGATCTGGTGGTGAAGGCCGGCTACGCGGTACGAATCGGCTCGATCATCCCCGGCCTTGCCGAACCGCAGACCTTCGAGCTGCCCAGCGGCAAGAAGCTGCTGCTGGAGCCCCTGCAGCGTGAGGGGGACCGGGTGTTCCTGAAGGACTTCAAACCCTGCCTCGTGCTGCTGCACAACGATCTCTCGGGCGGGCGGCCAGCCATTCTCGAAGGCCTTGCTCAGCCCGTGGTGCCGCACCCCAAGCTGGGCTGGAGCGACCGCCTGAAGACCCAGCATTTCGCGCTGTACAAGGAAGTCGCCGAAGACTTCGCAGAACAGTTCGGCATCGACCCCTGGCTGGTGAATCCCCTGTTCCGCAACTGCGGCGAGATCAACTTTGCCAAGCGCGAGGGTGAGGAATGTCTGGCCAGCAATGTCGAACTGCTGCTGGAAGACATCAAGCAGAAGTACGCCGAATACGGCGTAAAGGACGAACCCTTTGTGATCATCAAGGCCGATGCCGGCACCTATGGCATGGGCATCATGAGCGTGAAGAGCGTCGACGAGGTGCGCAACATGAACCGCGACACCCGCAAGAAAATGTCGTCGATGAAAGAGGGCAAGGAAAACACCGGCGTCATTCTTCAGGAAGGCGTCTATACCTTCGAGCACTGGCGCGATGCCACGCCGGACGCCGTGGATATGACCGCGGAGCCCGTCGTCTACATGATTGATCACTACGTGGTGGGCGGCTTCTACCGTGTGCATGGCGGCCGCTCGAACACCGAAAACCTCAACGCGCCCGGTGCGCAGTTCCGCCAGCTGGCCTTCAACAACGCCTGCAACTGCCCCGAGCCTGCCGCGGCGCCGGATGCCGAACCCAACAAGTTTTATGCTTACGGCGTGGTCGCGAGACTCGCCCTACTGGCCGCCGCGCGTGAAACCGCGGCGGTGACCGCGAGCGACGCGCAATGAGCCGCCGTCTTGGGGTGGTCTGCGATCCGGTCGAAGAGTTCAAGCCTTACAAAGACACCACCTTTGCGCTCATGCTCGCCGCCCAGGCTCGCGGCTGGGACGTGGTGGTATTCGGTATGGCCGACCTCTGGGTGCTGGATGGCATCGCCTGCGGGCGCGGCCGGCGCATCAAGGTCACAGACGACAAGAAGCACTGGTTCGACTGGCTAGGCGATGCCGAGCCGCAACCGCTGGGCCGTCTCGACGCCATTCTGATGCGCAGCGATCCGCCGGTGAATGCGGCGTACACCGCAGCCACCTGGGTGCTGGAGCTGGCGGAAGCACAGGGCGCGCTGGTGGTGAACAAGCCCAGCGCCCTGCGCGACTACAACGAGAAGCTGGCCACCGCCTGGTTTCCAGACTTCACGCCACCCACGCTCTTCGCCGCAGACCTCCCCACCCTGCGCGCCTTCCATGCCCAGCACGGCGATGTGATCTACAAACCCATCGACGGTATGGGCGGGCGCGGCATTTTCCGGTTGAAGCCGGACGGCCTGAACCTCGGCAGCGTCATCGAGCAGCTCACAGACTACGGTCGCCAGATGATTACCGCGCAGGCCTACCTGCCAGCGATTGTCGATGGCGATACGCGCGTGCTGATCGTGCATGGCAAGCCGGTGGACTACGGCCTGGCGCGCATCCCGCAAGCCGGGGAAACCCGCGGCAACCTCGCGGCCGGAGGGCGTGGCGAGGCCCGGCCTCTGACCCCGGCGCAGCGTCGCATTGCCGAATCCCTGGGCCCGAAGCTGCTGGCCAAGGGCCTGTGGTTCGTGGGGCTCGATGTGATTGGCGAGGCGCTCACCGAAATCAACATCACCTCACCCACCTGCGTGCGCGAGATCGATGCGGCATTCGGCACTGACATCGCCGGCCAGCTCATCGATGCCATTGAGCATCATCTCGGGGCCTGAGCCCGCAGCGGCAGCGAGGCTCTCTATACTGCCGCCATGCCTGACGACAACTACCTCAACAACCAGTTCCTGGTGGCCATGCCCGCCCTGGACGACGAGAACTTCAACCACTCGGTGACGCTGCTCTGCGAACACAACGAGCGCGGCGCGCTGGGCCTGATCATCAACCGCCCCATGACGCTGAAAGTGCGCGAGATGCTGGGGCAGATGCAGCTGCCAGACACCGACCTGGCAGGCGACCCTACGGTGTACTGGGGTGGCCCGGTGTCGCCGGAGCGCGGCTTCGTGATCCACGACG
>CAMTXV010000145.1:0-16520 GCA_947085665.1 uncultured Sinobacteraceae bacterium
GAGGCCCTGCGCGAGGCTGAGTTGCTCCAGCGCATCGGCCATTTCACGCAGCATGCGTTCCTTGGCCACGCCGGCGGTTTGCCGCTTGAGCGCGGCGTACTCGGCGGCATCCATGAGGTCTGGCAGCTGCAACAGCCAGCTGGGTGCCACACGCCGCATGAGTTCCACCGGGCCGTCGTCTGGCGCCTTGCGCAGCAGATGGCCCAGAGCTTCGAGCACCGGCAGATAGGGCTCGCTGGTGCCGGTATGCGCCAGACATTGCCCGCGTGCCCAGGCCGACTGCGGATTGCGCTCGGCAAGCTGCTGTTGCAGCGCCGAGAGCAGCGCGGTTTTGCCCATGCCGGCATCGCCGGTGATGAACAGCAGCCCGCTGCGGCCATCGAGGGCGTTGTCCCAGGCGGTGAGCAGGGTTTGCAGCTCTCGCTCGCGCCCCACCAGCAGGCGCTGCACGGGGGCTGCCGGCTCGGCCGTGCCACGGGTGACTGGCACGCCAAAGCGCAGGCCCACGCGATGGGCGGTGAGGATGTAGCGCGGCGCGCGCGGGTCGTCGAGTAGGGCACGCCGCAGAGCCTGGGTCTGGAAACTCAGCGCGTCTTCGCCCACCGACTGCTGCGGCCAGATGGCATCCATGAGCACCGACTTGGCCACCACCTCGCCAGGGCGGCTGACGAGCGTCCACAGCAGCGCCAGCGTGCGCGGCTGCAGCTTGATTTCTTCATCGCCCATCAGCAGCGGGCCACCGCGCCCCCGCAAACAGAACGGGCCGAAGAAGAGTTCGGTGGAGGAGGACATTCCTTGTCAGCGGCAGCGATTACGGTGGGTGTTCACTGTAACCGAGAGCCGGGCCTGCACCGCTGGCGGCAACCCGGCTTCGCCTTGCGAAACCGGGCTACTCAATCGGTGACTTCAGAGGACTTCGCCAGCGAACTTCAGGGCATGCGCCCGGCCAGGGGTGGGTCTACGCGCACGGCGAAGGGCATGGTGATTTCGTACACCACACCGCCCAAGCGGAAAGCTGCCGGGGCGCCCATGCGCAGCGAGCGCTGGCCCGAGACATACAGTCGGCGGCCATCGGGCGAGAAGGTAGGGCCGGTGACCTCGGTGACATCGGCACTGCCGGGCAGGCGCAGCAGGGGAATGGTGCTGCCATCGGGCAGCAGCACCATGGCGCGCATGTCGCCGCCGTCTTCCACCACCACCATCTCGCGGTCCAGTGTCATGCAGATGTTGTCCACGCCCGCCATCGGCGGCTCGGTGGCATCCACCGGCGAGCCCGGCACTTCGCGGGTGGGGTCGTAGATGCTCTCGACGGTGTTACCCACCGGGTCGAGCACCCAGATGTTGTTGTCGCCCTTGGTGGAAAAATAGATGAGTCCCTGCAAAAACCAGACACCCTCGTTGCCCTCGAAGATGGTGGTTTCGGGCAGATACACCTCAGCCTGCGGTCGGCCATCGTTGACGCAGTCCACCCAGCGGATGGGTGTGGGGCCGAGACGCGCGGCCTCGATGCCGGCATCCACCGCGAGTGCCTGCAGAACGCCCCCGTTGACCAGGTCAGGACGCCCGCCCGTGGGCCACTCGGCGGCGGTGTAGATGTTGCGGTAGAAGCGCTCGTTACCACCCAGGTCTTCCGTGTGATAGATCGCACGGCCGGCCACATCGATGGCCACCATCTCGTGCGCCTTGCGGCCGAAGCGGTCGAGTCGCACCGCTTCGCCACCATCGCGCAGCGGGCTGCACTCGAACATGTAGCCGTCGAGAATCTCCTCGCCATTGATCCAGGTGCCCCAGGGCGTGGCGCCGCCAGAACAGTTGGTGGTGGTATTGCGCTCGATGGCGTAGGCATCCACCAGATTGCCGCTGGAGTCGAAGCGCAGCGCGCTCACGCCGCCGGCCAACAGGCCCAGCGCTTCGGCCGTCTCTCGTGCAGTCGCACCGGGGATGGGCAGCACGCCGCCTCCGGTGGTCAGGTCGCGCGCCTCGCAGTTGGAAACCACGATCCAGCCACCGTCCTCGGTGCGGAAGGTGCCCGCGCCATCGGGATCGGAATGCCAGAGGAAAGTGGGATTGCTCAGCACCGGCGGTTCGTTGACCACCGCAATCACCCGTGAGGTGAAGCCTGCCGGCAGCATGATGCCGTTGGCGTCAGCCGCCAGCAGCGGCCCCATGTCGGCGAACGGCGAGCGGCGCGGCGCGACCGGCGGAACGGGCGGCACCGGAATGCCGGGGTCGATACCGAGGTCCGGCGGCTGGCTGATGCCGCAGCTGGCGAGCAGCGAGGCCGTGGCGGCACCACCGGCGGTGAAGAACAGCTGGCGCAGGAAGCGGCGACGGGATACGCCCGCATCGGCAGCGGCTTGAATCAATGGGTGCATGAACAAAACTCCGGAACAGTGGAAAGGGAAGACGGAAAGTTGGGCCGTCTTATTAACGCAATGGTTCGATTCGCGCACACCCACCGACGAAATTTCATCTAGCCGTCACATGATCGCGGCCTCTACGGAGCCAACCATGCCTGTGCCGAAGAAAGACCCTGCGTTTTCCCCCCGCCACAAGCTGCGCCGGGCGTTGATTCACCGCAGTCTCGCCACGCTGGCCAAGCTGGGCGAGCGCGCCATCAAGCTGGAGGAAATTGAAGCCGGTCTGGCCATTCAGCGCGATATTGCCTACGGCCCTGCGCCTGAACATTTAATTGACGTGGTGAAGCCGCGCGGGCTTGATGGCCCCTTGCCGGTGATGCTGTATCTGCACGGCGGCGCCTTCACCACCTGCTCGCGGCAAACCCACCGGGCGGTGGCGGCGCTTTATGCCTCGCGCGCCGGCTATGTGGTGTTCAACGCCGACTACCGGCTGGCGCCGCGCTATCGCTACCCCGCCGCCATTGAAGATGCCTGTGCCGCCTACCGCTGGGTGGTGGCGCACTGCCGGCGCTACGGGGGCGACCCGCAGCGCATTGTGATTGCGGGCGAGAGTGCGGGCGGCAATCTCGCCCTTGGCGTGGCCTGCGCGGCGAGCTATGTGCGGCACGAGCCGTTTGCGCAGGCGGTGTATGCGCTGCCTACGCCGCCGGTGGGCGTGATGCCGCTGATGCCCATGCTGCAACTCAGCGACCCACCATGCGGCTCATCGAGCGCAAGCTGCCGGACTGGGCGATTCGCATCCTCGAAATCATGGCCATGAACTACCTGGGCGAGCGCCGGCCTTCGTCCACCGATGCCAATCTGTTTGCCGACCCCATCCGCCTGTTTGAGGCCACAGCCCCGGCGCGGCCTTTCCCCCGCGTGTACACCGCCGTGGGCACCGCAGACCTCTGCGAGGCCGATGCCCGCCGACTGCACCTCGCGGCCACGCGCTGGGGCATTGCCACCGAACTGCACACCTATGCCGGTGAGCCGCACGCGTTTCAGGCCATGTGGTGGCGCCCCGGCACGCAGCAGTTCTGGGACGACAGCATGTTGTTTCTCAAGGACATCGCTGCGGCAAGCCGCAGCAGGAGCGCGTCCAGCACCTAGCCGCGAGAAATGCGCCAGGCGCGGTGCGGTGCTGGAGGGCGCTTATAGTCCTCGCCAAGCGTTTGCAGGGTGATGTCTTCCACCTTGAGGCCTTCGAGTGCATCGAGCTTGAAGCGCTGGCGGTTGGTCGAGAAATACAGCACGCCGCCGGGGGCGAGCAGCTGCATGGCGTCACCAATGAGGGCGACGTGATCGCGCTGAATGTCCCAGCTCTCATCCATCTTCTTGGAGTTGGAGAAGGTGGGCGGGTCGCAGAAGATGATGTCGAACTTGGGCGCGCGGTCGTCCTGCGCGGTGCGGGCCAGCCACTCGACGCAGTCGGCGCGCAGCGTGGCGTGCGGTGGCAGGCGTGAGGGTAGGGGTGCGCGGCCGTCCAGCTCGGTGAAGGGGATGCCATTCAGCTCGAAGTTCTGGCCCAGCCAGTCGAGATAAGTGTTGGACATGTCCACCGACAAGGTGTGGTCAGCACCACCCACAGCCGCGTGGATGGAGGCCGAGCCGGTGTAGCAGAAGAGATTCAGGAAACGCTTGTTGCGCGCCTCCTTCTGCAAGCGCTGGCGGATGGGGCGGTGGTCGAGGAAGAGGCCGGTGTCGAGGTAATCGTCAAAGTTCGCCCACAGCTTGCAGCCATGTTCGGTGACCACGTGATAGCGCTCGTGCTCGCCCTGCTTTTGGTACTGCGAGGTGCCTTTCTGTGCCTTGCGCAGCTTGTAGTGCAGGCGGTCCATCGGCAGCGCCATCACCTGCTGGATGACTTGCAGCGCATTGCGCAGGCGGCGCTCGGCGGTGGCGGGTTCGATGGTCTTGGGCGGGGCGTATTCCTGCACTACCACATGCAGCTCCGGCGTGGCGTAGACATCGACGGCAACGGCGTATTCCGGCAGGTCGTTGTCGTAGAGGCGGTAGTTGCTCACGTCACTGCGACGCGCCCATTTGCCGAGATGGGCGAGGTTTTTCTTGAGGCGGTTCTCGAAGTCGGGGGCCGCACTTCTGTATTCCCCTCCCCCTTGCGGGGAGGGCGTTTGGCTTACTGCGGACTGACCAATGTCAGTCCGCAGCCCGGCCAAACGCGGGGAGGGGGTTGCAGAGTCAAATGAACTGGCCGCATCAAGCGCGGCTGCCCCCTCCCCCAGCCCCTCCCCGCGAGGGGGAGGGGAGCCCAGTCCGGCGGCACGCTCTCTGGAGAACACATCCATCACCAACAACTTGCAGGGAATGGCGCCATTGAAGAAGGAATACACCTTGTCCGCCTTGATGCCGAGGCGGAAGCCCAGCTCCTGCTTGCCGGTGAAGAGGGCGAACTTCCAGCCTGGAAAGTTCTGCTTCACCTGCCCGCCGAGCAGGGAGTGCAGCTTGATGAGTTCGGCCTCGTCCGACAGACGCTCGCCGTAGGGCGGGTTGCCAATCAACAGGCCCGGTGTGTCGCCGAGCGGTCTGGCGAGTGTGGCTTCATTCACCGTGAAATCGACCTTGCCCGTGAGTCCGGCGCGCTTGCCGTTGTCGCGGGCGATGCTGATGGCGCGCGGGTCGTTGTCGATGCCGGCCATGGGCGGGATGTTCTTGAAGCCGGCTTCGGCACGGCTCAGTGCTTCGTCGCGCAGGCTTGCCCACACCTGCGGTTGGTGGGCGTTCCAGTGCGTGAAGCCCCAGTCCTCGCGCAGCAGACCCGGCGCGTGATCGCCGGCGATCCAGCCCGCTTCCACCAGAAAGGTGCCGCTGCCTGTGAACAGATCCACGAGGCTGCCGCCGCGTGCGGCAATGGCGGGCCAGCCGCTGCGGATGAGCAGGGCGGCCGCCAGGTTCTCCTTCAGCGGTGCCTCTACCTGCCGCGCGCGCCAGCCGCGACGGTGCAGCGATGAACCGCTCAGGTCGAGCGAGAGCTGCGCCTGATCGCCGCTGGTGCGGCCATCCAGATGCAGGTGGATGCGAATGTCCGGGTTTTCGCTATCCACATCCGGCCGCTTGCCGGTCACAGTGCGGAAGCGATCCGCGATGGCGTCCTTCACCTTCAAGGCCGCGTAGTGCGTATGCGTGACGGTGTTCGAACGGCCTGCGACTTCGATGAGAAAGCTCTTCGACACATCGAACAGCTCAGGCCAGTCAATGGCGTGCGCTGCGGCATAGAGCGAATCCACCCCATCGAGCGGAAACTTGGAGAGCGGCATCAGTACCCGCGAGGCCAGCCGCGACCACAGGCAGAGCCGGTAGGCGCCCGCCACATCGGCCTTGGCATGCACGCCGCCGATGGTCTCCTTGCACTCGACGGCGCCCAGGCTGCGGACCTCCTCCAGCAGCATGGTTTCGATGCCGCGTGGGCAGGTGATGAAAAGTTGGATCAGTGCTGCCGGGGTCGATTCGCTCATGGCGACATTATCCGGCCTAATGCCCACATCCGAACAAAAAAATCCTCACGAGGCCTGACATGACCCTGCGCGCTCTGCGTCTCTTGCTGTTGCCCCTGCTGCTGATGACAGCTTTCACTGCCCAGGCAAAGCCTGTCACTGCAGGTGATGCCGTATTTCAGCAAGCCTTTGGCGAGGGCTGGCTAACCCAGTACTGGCAGTTCAACCCCGATGCCGCCGTGTCGGTCGGCTACTACGAGGTGGCGGCCTCGCTGCCTGCGCCCACCGCCGCATTTCGCGCCCGCTACGGCGCCTGGCTGGCGCAGCAGCTGAAGGCACTTGGCCGCGTTGATGCCGCCCGCCTGAGTCCGGCCGCCAAGAGCGATCTCCTGATGCTGAAGACCCAGCTGGAAGCCGAGCGCTGGTATCTGGACACGCTGAAGAGCTGGCAGTGGAACCCCTCGGCCTACAACATCGCCGAGCCCATCTCCCTGTTGCTCAGCACGCCCTATGCGCCGGAAGTGCAGCGGCTCAAGACCGTGCAGCAGCGCTTGGCGCAGGTGCCGGCCTATTACGCGGCGGCCAAGGCCAGCATCAGCAGCCCTACGCGCGAGTACACCCAGGTGGCCATCCAGCAGAACGCCGGCGCGCTCGAAGTGCTGGGGGCGGGGCTCGAAAAGCAGGTGGCGGGCTCGGCGCTCAATGCGGCCGAGCGCACGCGCTTTCTCGCCACGCTCAAGCCCGCGCGCGCGGCCGTGAGCGACTACATCGCCTGGTTGACCGCGCTCGATGCCCAGCTGGCCAGGGACGGCAGCGCCCGCAGCTTTCGCCTGGGGGAGGCGCTCTACGAGCAGAAGTTCGCGTTCGATATCCAATCGGGCTCTACCGGCAAGGCGCTGTATGAGCGCGCGGTGGCCGAGAAGGAGCGCCTGCTGACGCGCATGGGCGTGCTGGCCGACCAGCTCTGGCCGAAGCACCTCGACGGCACGCCGGTGCCGGCCGACCGTGTGCAGAAGATCAGCCAGCTCATCGCCAAGCTGAGCGAGCGCCACAGCAGCCGCGAAGACTTTGTGGCGGAGGTGAAGCGGCAGATTCCCCTGCTGGAAGCCTTCGTGCGTGAAAAGAACCTGCTGAGCCAGGACGCGACGCGCCCGTTGCAGGTGCGCGAAACGCCAGCGCACCAGCGCGGCTTTGCAGTGGCCAGCGTGAATGCACCCGGCCCCTACGACCCCACGGCCAAGACCTTCTACAACGTCAGTCCGCTCGACGCCTACACGCCCGAGCAGGCCGAGAGTTTCCTGCGCGAATACAACCACTGGCAGTTGCAGGTGCTCAACATTCACGAGGCGGTGCCCGGCCACTACCTGCAACTGCTCTATGCCAACAAGTCACCCAGCAAAATCAAAGCGCTGTTCGGCAATGGCGCCATGGTGGAAGGCTGGGCGGTGTACAGCGAGAAGATGATGCTGGAAGCCGGCTGGGGAAATTTTGAGCCGGAGATGGAGCTGATCCACAGCAAATGGCTGCTGCGGGTGACCACCAACACCATCCTTGACTACGGCATCCACGTGCTGAACTGGAGCGAGCAGCAGGTGCTGGACCTCATCCGCAACGAGGCCTTCCAGAGCGAGACGGAAGCGCGCGGCAAGTGGCGCCGCGCCACGCTCTCACAGGTGCAGCTCACCAGCTATTTCGCC
Source organism: uncultured Sinobacteraceae bacterium (assembly GCA_947085665.1). GTDB lineage: Bacteria > Pseudomonadota > Gammaproteobacteria > Nevskiales > Nevskiaceae > Stagnimonas. Next base: position 7,552 of record CAMTXV010000145.1, read on the forward strand.
GGCTACTCGGCCATTTACGACTACCGCGAGCGCTTGAAGAAGCAGCTCGGCGAGCGCTTTGACGTAAAGCGCTTCCACGAGAGTTTTTTGAGCTACGGCAATGCGCCGGTGGCGGTGATCGAGTCGCTGATGAAGCCTGAGGATGCGGCGAAATAAGTCATGTCATTCCTGCGCAGGCAGGAATCCAGGATTCGCGAAGCGCGGTGATGTCTGCTGCAAGATTCAAAGACACCTGGGTTCCTGCCTTCGCAGGAACGACAAACAAAAAAAGCCGGCGCATCGAGCGCCGGCTTTTTGAATGCGACAGCCTGCAATTAGTCGCAGGCCACCATTGGGTCGCTGGTGGGCGGCGTGGCAAAGCTTTCGCTCTGCGGGTCGTTGTCCCACAGCGTCTTGCGGCTGGTGAGCTGGGCGGTCTGGTAGCTGCAGAAGTCCGCTGACTTCGTGCGCGTGCCGGGCGCGGTGACACCAATCACGCCCAGGGCTTCGGCCACCACCGACTTTTCGGGCAGGTGCGAGAGCAGACCCCAGCCCAGTTGCAGATACGGCGCAGCATCCACCACCGGCAGCGATTGCTCCAGCAGACCATTGATCGGGTCCCAGTCCGCCGCACTCGGCACGAAGGCGGCCACTTCCAGTGCGCGGCGCACCTGCCAGTTGGTGAGGCGGTTACCCGCACCCACGGCCATGGTCGGCTCGCCGTCATTCAGGCGGATGCCGCCGGTATCGCCCCAGGCGCGGCGGGTTTCGAGCAAGATTTTGCTGGCAATGCCGGCCGACATCGGCGTGGCAAAACTGGTGCCGCTGACACTGCCCATGTCTTCGTCTTCGCAGGCCATGCAGTAAGGCAGGATCTGGCTGAAGTCGCCGACGAAATCAACGAAGTTGCCAGACACCGCCTGACGACCCTCGGAGGTGCCTTCTTCCCAGCCGGCGATGCCAATCGTCCACCAGGGGCCGGAGGTGCCATCGCCCGTGGAGAGCGCGGGCGAGTTGTCGGAAGCACCAAAGTGCAGCTTGCCGTTGCAGTACACGCCGGTATAGCTGTTGGTGAGGTGGCCCAGGCCCGGCACGCTGCCGGGAGTGCCGTAGCTGGTGGTGACGATGTCCACCATGGGGTGGGTGTAGGCAAAGCCTTCGCCGTCGGCGCCGGTGCCTTCCACGAACAGCAAGATGGCTTCGGGGTTACCCGTGAGCACCGAGCCCGCCGTGCCCACGCCGTGGGTATCGCCCTCGTCATCCGGCAGCAGCGGAATGCTGCCCGGCGAGAAGGTGGTGGCGATGATGTTGGTGCCCTTGAACCAGTACAGCTCACCGTTCACCACGGCATCGAACTTGGGCTTGTCGGCGGCAAAGTCGGCCGCGAAATCGCCAGTGCGGGTGACATCGATGATGTGTGCTTCGTCGATGCCAAAGGCCGCGAGCACTTCAGGCGTGACCGCCGAGGGCGCGCTGCCGGGGTAGATGGGCGAGCCGGCGCGGAAGTAGGCGTGATAAGGGTTGATGCCGCTATCGATATCGGCCACCACCACACGCGGGGCGCTGGTGCGCGGAGCAGGAGCGGTAAGGAAGCAGGCATTGGTGGCGGCTACATCGCTGCCGGGTTCCACCACTGTGCCGGGGTCGATGGCGCCAGAGCCACCCGAGGAACCACCGCCCGTCGCCGGAGGCGGCGTGGTGGGCGCCGGGGTCGCCGGGGCTGCCGCGGGGCTGAGCATGCCGCTGCTGTCGCAGGCCGAGAGGGATACACACAGCAGCGCGCTGGCTGCCAGGGTGAAACGACGCATGGAGGAGTGCCGGTTTGAGCGAGGTGGAAAGGCGGGCGTGCACACGCGTGGTGCGTGCGGACCAGCCTACAACGCAAGCGTCATGCCGCCGAGTACAGGGGCGGCGCCAGTGCTGTGGTCAAAAACCCCCGCCCAGCGCCATGAACAGGCCCACCGCCGCGTTCTGGCTGGCCAGCTGCGCCTGCACCAGACTGTCTTCGGCATTGAGCCGGCTGCGCTGGGCATCGAGCAGGGTGAGCAGGTCATCGGCGCCGGCCTCGTAGCGGATCAGCGCCAGCCGGTAGGCCAGCTGCGCCTGCTCGGTGGACTGCCGCAGCAAGGTGGTGCGCATCTCGCCGGTGCCCACCGCGACCAGGTTGTCCTCCACGTCTTTCAGCGCCAGCAGCACGGCCTGCGCGTAGTTCTGCACCAGCTCCTGCTACTGCGCGGAGGCGAGCTGCACCTGGCTTTGCAGGCGCCCGCCGTTGAACACAGTTTGCGAGAGCGAGGCCGCCAGTGACAGCAGGGTGCTGCTGCCGCTGGTGAGCAGGCCATCGATACCGGCCGAGGCCGAGAGCGAGACATTGGGCAAGAGCGCCGCGCGTGCCACGCCGATGTCGGCATTGGCGGCCACCAGCGAGGCTTCCGCCGCACGCAGATCAGGGCGCTGGGTCAGGAGACTCGCCGGCGTGCCGGGCGCGATGGCAGGGATGCTGATGCCCGCCAGGGTGCTGCCGCTGATGGCAAACCCTCCCGGTGCGCGGCCCAGCAGCACAGCCAGCGCCGTTTCGGTGAGCAGCAGGCTCTGCCGCAGGCTGGGCAGGCTGGCCTCGATGCCCAGCAGGGTGGTGCGCTGCTGCGCCAGTTCCAGACCATTGGCGGCGCCGTTGTCGAAGCGCAGCTGCACCAGCCTCAGCAGCTCCGCCGCAGCATCGCGGTTCTGCTCGGTAAGGCGAATGCGATCCTTCAGCGCCAGTGCCGAGAAGTAGTTGTTGGCGACATCACCTTGCAGCGTGAGTGCCAGTGCATCGCGGCTGTAGAGGCTGGACTGAAGTCGCGCTCGCGCTGCGGCGGCACTCGCGGCATTGCCGCCCCAGAGGTCCAGCTCATAGCTCGCACGCAGGCTGGCCGAGTCGCTCTGGCTGCTGCTGGTGACGCGGCCGTTGTCGCTCAGCGTGCTGCCGGCTTCACTGCTGCGCCGCGTGGTAGTCGCCGAGGCCGAGGCATCCACTGACGGCAGCAGACCGGCCCGCGCCGCCCGGGCACTGGCGCGGGATTGCTCGATGCGCAGGGCGGCGGCGGCGAGATCGCGGTTGGCTGTCAGCGCTTCGCTCATCAGCGCGTCCAGCTCCGCACTGCCGAAGCGCTGCCACCAGAGGGCATCGACACGGCTTTCGGCGACAGACGCCGTGGTGCTGTAACTGGGGGGCAATGGCAGCTCGGGCTTGGTCAGCTGAGGGGTCATCGAGCAGCCCGCGAGCAGCAGGCCAGCAAGGGCAAGGGGAGCAGAGGAGATCAGGGTGCGCATGTTCATTCCGAGGCGAGGGCCACCACCGGGTCGAGGTTGGCGGCCTTGCGGGCCGGCAGATAGCCAAACAGCAGGCCAGTGATGAAGGCCGAGCCGAAAGCGAACAGGGCGGGTGCCGCGGTGAACACCACCTTGGTGCCCAGCGCCTGCGCGGCCAGTGCCACGGCCACGCCCAGCAGCACGCCAATGAGCCCGCCGATGCCGCAGATCACCAGCGCTTCGGTGTTGAACTGCAAGAGGATGTTGCTGGTGCGCGCACCCGTGGCCATGCGCACGCCGATTTCGCGGGTTCGTTCGGTCACGTTCACCAGCATGATGTTCATCACGCCGATGCCGCCCACCAGGAGCGAGATGAAGGCCACCGAGCCCAGCAGCAGGGTGAGGGTGTTCTGCGTGGTGGTGGCCATCTCCATCAGCGAGGTGGTGCTGCGCACCTGGAAGTCGATGGTGCCGTGGCGGACGGAGAGCAAATCCGCAATCGCCACCTCGGTGTCGTCGGAGATTTCCGCGCTCGCGATCTTGACGTTGATGGTGTTCAGAAACTGCTTTCCGAACACGCGCGCGAAGCCGGTGGAAAGCGGGATGAGGGCGACATCGTCCATGTCTTGCCCAAAGGCATTGGCGCCCTTGCTGGCGAGCACGCCAATGACCTGGAACGGCACCTTGCCCACCAGCACATAGCCGCCAATCGGCGAGCCGCCCTCGGGGAAGAGATTGCGCTGCACCGTGGCGCCCAACACGATCACGGGTTCGAAGCTCTGCACATCTTCTTCGCTGATGAACACACCCTCGGCGAGCTTCCACTCCTGCATCTGCGTGTAGGCGGGCCACACGCCAGCGACATTGGCCTTGTAGTCGATGTTGCCGGTGCGCATGGTCTGGCGGGATTGCCGCTGCGGGCTCACGGCCACCACGCCTTCGAGGTCTTCCAGCGCTTCGGCGTCGCTGGGCTTGAGCATGGCCAGCTCACCACTCGGCCGCGTGCCGGGCGCGCCCGGCTGCACCACCAGCAGATTGCTGCCCATCGAGGCAATGCTCTGCATCACCGTGGCCTTGCTGCCGTTGCCGATGGCCAGCATGGTGACCACCGCCGCCACGCCAATCACCACGCCCAGCAGCGTGAGAGCGCTGCGAAACAGATTGCCGCGCAGCGAGTGCAGCGCCATCTTCACGGCTTCGCCCAAGTCTGGCAGCCAGTGCGGGTGACGGCGTGCTGGCGCGCTGCTGGCCACCGCAGCGCGCGGGCGCGCGCCGCTGTCTTCAGTGATGCGGCCATCGCTGATTTCGATGATGCGCTCCGCGTGCGCGGCCACCTTGGCATCGTGGGTGATGAGGATGATGGTGCGGCCCTCGCCATGCAGCGTCTTCAACAGCGCCAGCACCTCCGCACCACTCTTCGAGTCCAGCGCGCCCGTGGGCTCGTCGGCGAGGATCACTTCGGCACCGTTCATGAGGGCGCGGGCAATCGAGACGCGCTGCTGCTGGCCGCCCGAGAGCTGGTTGGGCTTATGGCCCAGACGCTCGCCCAGACCCAGCTGACCCAGGAGTGCTGCCGCGCGCTGTACGCGCTCGGGCTTGGCGGTGCCGGCATAGATGGCAGGCAGCTCCACGTTCTCGGCGGCCGTGATGGTGGTCATCAGGTTGTAGCGCTGAAACACGAAGCCGAAGGTGTCGCGGCGCAGGCTCGCGAGGTCGTCCTTGCCGAGGGTGGATACATCCACACCGCGTACGCGGTAGCGACCGCGGGTGGGGGTATCGAGGCAGCCGAGCAGGTTCATCAGCGTGCTCTTGCCGGAGCCCGACTGGCCCATGATCGCCACGAACTCGCCCGAGGCAATCGACAGCGTGATGCCATCCAGCGCGCGCACTTCGGCGCCGTCGCCGCCGGCGTAGATCTTGGCGACGTCGTCGAGTTGCAGCAGCGGATTGTTGCCCTCGCTCACAGGCGCGGCCCACCGCCGCCAGGCACGCGCGGTACGGCGCGTGCGGCGCTGCCCTGGCCGGGTACGGCCTTGGCCTTCTCGCCCGCCACCACTTCTTCACCCGCGCTGAGGCCCGATAGCACCGCCGCACTGGTGCGGGTGATGAGGCCCACGCGCACCGGGCGCCATTCAAGCCCTTCGGCTGTTTTTACCTGCACGCGGTAGGGCTTGCCGCGCGGCTGATCGGGTTTGGCGGCGGCGGCTTCGGGTGGCGTAGCGCCCTCGGCGGTGGCCGTCTCGCGGCGCTTGCGGCGCTCGCCGTTCTTGCTGCGCTCGGTGGGTGCGGCGGGGTCGGCCTGCAGGGCGCTGATCGGTACCAGCAGTGCGTCCTTAGCTTCGGCCTGCACGAAGAAGGCTTGCACCGTCATGGCAGGCAAGAGCTTGCGCTCGGGGTTGTCCACATCGAGCAGCACGTTGTACAGGACCACATCGTTGGTGGTGGTGGGCGTGGGCTGCACCTGTCGCACTGTGCCCTGCCAGCGGCGCTCGGGCGCGCCCAGGGTGGTGAAGTAGGCGGGCATGCCGGGGGCGATGCTGTTTACATCGGCCTCGGCCACCTGGGCCCATACTGTCATCACGTCGAGGTTCGCGATCTGTGCCACCACCGCCACCGACTGCGTGGAGTTCACGGTCTGGCCCTCGCGGGTGTCTTGCACCACCACGGTGCCGTCCATGGGCGCGTAGATCTTGGTGTAGCCGAGGTTGGCCAGATTGCCGTCGAGCGTCGCCTGCGCAGCCTTGATCTGCGCGCGCAGCGATTGCACGGCTGCCGCCGCCACGCGCGCTGCTGCGGGACTGCTGCACGGTGTCGGTGCTCACGGCAGTGGCAGCAGCCAGGCGCTCGTTGCGCGCGGCTTGTTCATCGGCCAGCACCTGCTCGGCCTGGCGCTGTACCAGCTGCGCGCGCAGGTTGTCGAGGTTCGCGCGGTCCTTGCTCACCGTGCTGGCATAGACGATGGGGTCGATCTCGGCGATGAGATCGCCCTTCTTCACCTTGTCGCCAATCTCGACGTGAATCTTCAGGATGCGGCCCGACACCTGGGTGCCCACATCCACGTAGTCGCGCGCCTTGAGCGAGCCTACGGCCGTGACGGTTTGCTCCAGATCGCCGACTTCCACCGTGGCAAAGCGCAGATTCGCCGTGGGGTCGCTGGCCTGGCTGCGGCTCCATAGCAACACAGCCGCTGCAGCCACCAGCAGCAGCGTGATACCCACCACCAGCCAGAGGCGACGGCGGGGGCGTGGGGGCAGGGGAGAAGTCGGTTCGCTCATGGCGGCAATGGGCTTGGGTGGAGAACGGGGGAGATGCAGACCTGCAGGCAGCGCACAAGAGAACACGGCGCACCGAGCCGGTTCCAGCCCCAGCGAGTAAAGCGCAGGTAAAGATGTGTTGCGCGGCTGCGCTTGTGTGCCGAGAGATTCTGCGGGTGAGTGAGAACCCCCTCCCCCGACCCCTCCCCGCAAGGGGGAGGGGAGGTTGAAGTGCGCTGCAAAGCGGTTCTGTTTTCGTTTGCATTGTTCCCCTCCCCCTTGCGGGGAGGGGCTAGGGGAGGGGGCTCTCGCTCACTCAGCAAAGCTATTGGAAGGGCGAGCCTCAAGCCCGAGTGCGCGCCGCAGCTCTGCCGGAGTGAGACGCTGCGGCGCGCTGCGGTCGAGCGCTTCCACCATCGTCACCAGCTGGGCATTGAGCGGTGCTGGCCAGCCCAGCTGCTCGCCCAGGCGCATGATTTCGCCATTGAGCTGCTGCACTTCGGTGGTGCGACCTGCGCGCACATCGCTGACCATGCTGGGGTAGGCGCCGTCATCGAGCCCGTTGGCGACACGCGCCAGCTGCCAGGTGACGCCGCCGCCGTGCTTGAGCAGGGCTCGATAGCCGCGGTAGGGCAATGGCATGGGCAGCTTGTAGGCAATTTTCGCGGCCTCGATGCGATCTACCGCTTCGTCGAGCACGGCCGTGAACACCGCGCGCAGATTGGGCTCCGACAGCAGATCGCGAAAGGTGCTCTGGGTGAGCGCGCCGAGCGCGTTGGCCAGATTGATGAGCAGCTTGCCCCAGGGCGCCTGGTCGCCAGCCGAGCGCCGTACGGCAAGGCCCGTGGCGCAGAGCGTGTCGTATAGCGCGGCATTGCCGCCCGAGACGATCACTGCCGGCTTGGTGGTGAGCCTCGCATGCAGCGGTGCATCCAGCTGGGCGTTGAACATGATGGTGAGTGCGGTCACCGGCTGCGCGGGCAGCTCGCGGCGCAGCACGCTGAGGGCCTGCACGCCATTGAGGGTGGTGATGATGGGCAGGCCATCGGGCGCGGTGCGCAGCAGCGGCAGCAGGCTGGCCAGTGCGGTGAACTTGGTGGCGATGACGACGCCGGTGCTGCTGGCATCGAACAGCAGCGGCGTCAGCGGGGGGCGTGCTGCTGTCAGCGTGGCACCGCGCGGGCGCTCCAGTTGCAGTTGGCGTACCGCTTCGAACGCGCTGCGGTCCCGCTCGCGCGTGTAGAGCCGTACGGCCTGACCTGCGGCGGATAGATAAGTGGCGAGGGTGACTCCCACGGCGCCGGCGCCAACGAGGGTGAGCATGCTGCGATACGGGTTTGATCGTCGTCGCAGCATACGGTGGCCGGGGGAGTGCGGATACACTGCCCGCCACGACAAAAGCACCAGGGGATGAGCATGGGTCGCCAGGCAAGATTTGCACTCGGGTGGGCGGTGTTTGCCGTGCTGAGCCTGCCGTGCGCGATGGCGGTGGCGGGCCCGGCGGAAGAGAAGCTGATGGCCTGCATGCGCGCCAACATTCCGCCCACCTTGCGCATCCAGGAATTTCAGCTGACCTCCACCGATCGCAAGGGCGAGCGTCGCCTGCTCACGGGTCGGCTGTTCGCCAAGCGCGAGAACGAACTGCTGCGCGCCATGCTCAAGCTCAGCGCCCCGGCCGACGTGAATGGCGCGGCCTACCTGATTCGCGAAGGGGCTAAGACGGATGAAATGCATGTGTACCTGCCGGCCCTCAACCGCACCCGCCGCATCATGGGCGGCGCCGGCGATGGCCCGCTATTTGGCACCGACCTGTCCTATGCCGACATCAAGCAGGTGCAGAACGCCTTCTCGGGCTCCACGCCGCTGATCGAAGGCCGGGAGAAAATCGAAGGCCGCGCCGTCACCGTGCTGGGCGTGGTGCCCACGGCTGAATCGGGCTCGCGCTATTCGCGCATCAAGGCCTGGATCGATGACACCAGCTGTGTGGCACTGAAGGTGGAGTTCCTCGAAGGTGCAACCACCCGCAAGCGCCTGCTGGCGCCGGCAGCGGCCATCACCAAGGCGGGCAACTACTGGTATGTCAACGACTCCACCATGAGTGACCTGAAGCTGGGCAGCAAGACGCAGCTGAAGATCGTGGGTGTGAAGAGTGGCGAAGACATTGCCAACCGCTACTTCGACGCGCGCAACTTCTTCCTCGGTAACTGACCGCCTCGTGCTCAACTTTCTGCTTCGCTGTGCGGCCAGACCCTGGCTGACGCTGGCCTTTGGCGCACTGCTCACCGCGGTGGCAGCGGCCCTTTGCGTGGACTGGGCCAGCGGCAGTCTGAAGCTGAAGGTAGACCCCGCCATGGAGCGCCTGCTGCCGGCACAGGATGCCGACCGTGCCGTGTACGAGCGGGTGCGCGAAGTGTTTGGCGATACCGACCCGGTGCTGCTCTA
>CAMTXV010000146.1:0-4726 GCA_947085665.1 uncultured Sinobacteraceae bacterium
GCGAGCGAGTTTCAGTTAAAAAATACTATCAACTCACGCACGATTTTCTGGTGCCGTCGTTGCGAGACTGGCTCACTCGCAAGCAAAAAGAGACTCGTCGTGGTCGCGCCGAATTAATGCTTGAAGATCGATCGGGTGTTTGTGAATGGCGCCACCCATGACCCCGAGGCGCTGGCCATGCTGGAGTCCAGCGTGGACCTCGCACGCCGGCTTGGCCTGGTCACCGTTGCCGAGGGCGTGGAGTCAGAGGAAGAAATGGAGCTCGTACGCCGTGTCGGCTGCGATCTGGTGCAGGGCTACTACGTACAGCGACCGGTTTCGGCCGATGCCCTGCTTGATTGGATCTCGGCGTTATAGGGCACTAGGGTTTGGGGACCAGCACCGTGGGCTGCGCTTCGGGCAGCGTCTCGGGGTAGTCCAGCGTGTAGTGCAGCCCGCGCGACTCCTTGCGGGTGAGGGCACTGCGCACGATCAGCTCGGCGCAGACCACCAGGTTGCGTAGCTCGATGAGGTGCGCGGTGACCTTGTAGTTTCCGTAGTACTCGTGGATCTCGCGTTTGAGCACTTCGATGCGGTTCAGCGCGCGCTCCAGGCGCTTGGTGGTGCGCACGATGCCGACGTAATCCCACATGAAGGTGCGCAGCTCCAGCCAGTTGTGGCTCACCACCACGTCCTCGTCGGAATTGGTCACGCGACTTTCATCCCAGGGCTTGAGCGCCGGGGGTTGCTGCAGGCGGGGCAGGGTGGCTTCCAGATCTTCAGCCGCGGCTTCGGCAAAGGCCAGACATTCCAGCAGCGAGTTGCTGGCGAGGCGATTCGCGCCGTGCAGGCCGGTGCAGGCCACCTCGCCAATGGCGTAGAGGCCGGCGACATCGGTGCGGCCCCGCAAGTCCGTCACGACACCGCCGCAGGTGAAGTGCGCGCTGGGCACCACGGGAATCGGCTCCTTGGTGATGTTGATGCCGAGTTCGAGACAGTGCGCGTAGATGTTGGGGAAGTGCTCCTTCACGAACGTGGCATCGAGATGCGTCACGTCGAGGTTCACGTGGCGTAGGCCGAGTCGCTTCATTTCGTGGTCGATGGCGCGGGCCACGATGTCGCGCGGCGCCAGTTCAGCGCGGGCGTCGAAGCGCGGCATGAAGCGCTCGCCGGTGGTCGGTAGCCGCAGATATCCACCTTCGCCGCGCAGCGCTTCGGTGAGCAGATAGTTGCGGGTGTCCTTGTGATACAGGCAGGTCGGGTGGAACTGCATGAACTCCATGTTGGCCACGCGGCAACCCGCGCGCCAGGCCATGGCAATGCCATCTCCCGAAGCGCCGAAGGGGTTGCTGGAATACAGATAGACCTGATTCGCCCCGCCGGTGCACAGGGCAACCGCCTTGGCGGCATGCGCTTCGATCTCGCCGCTGTCGCGGTTGAAGAGATAAGCACCCTGTACGCGGCCTGCGGATTGATCAACGATGAGATCAATCACCACGCTGCGTTCCAGCACACGGATGTTGGGGTGGTGCATGGCGAGTGAAGCCAGCGTGGTTTCCACCGCGCGTCCGGTGGCATCAGCGGCATGCACCACGCGGCGGTGGCTGTGGCCGCCTTCCTTGGTGAGGTGCAGGCTGCGGTGCTTGCCGTCTTCATCGCGGGTGAACTGCACGCCCTGGGCCAGCAGCCAGCGAATGCAGCCCGGCCCGCGCTCGACGGTGAAGCGCACGGCGTCTTCATCGCAGAGGCCGCCGCCGGCCACCAGCGTGTCGCGCACATGGTTCTCAAGCGAATCGTCTTCGTCGATGACGGCCGAAATGCCGCCCTGAGCCCAGAGCGTGCTGCCGGATTCGAGCTTGCTCTTGGACACCACCGTGACGTGGCGACCCTTCTGGGCCATGCGCAGGGCCAGCGACAAGCCGGCGGCTCCACTGCCCAGAATCAGCACGTCGATGTGTAAAGCAGTCTTTACAGCGGCTTCGCGCATGGGCTTCTTGTTAAAGTAGTTGGTGCGCCGCAACACAGCGGCATCCGAATCAGAGAAGGGAGTTTAGCGCGCAGGCCGACAGCGGCCTGCGCCAGGCCAATGAGCACCGACCAAGACGTCGACATCCAGCTGGTGGCGCGCGCGCAAGCGGGCGATACGCGTGCCTTCGAGCTGCTGGTGCGCAAGTACCAGCACAAGATCATTCAACTGGTCAGCCGTCTCGTGGGCGATGGCGACGCCCCGGACGTGGCGCAGGAAACCTTTGTGCGTGCCTGGCGGGCGATGAAAGGATTCCAGGGCAATTCAGCCTTCTACACCTGGCTGTACCGCATCGGCATCAACACCGCCAAGAATCATCTGGTGTCGCGCAACCGCCGCTCGGGCGACAAGGACATCGACATCGCCGATGCGGAACTCTACGGCCACACCGAGCAACTAAGCGATAACGCCACACCCGAAGCGCAGGCCCTGACCGAGGAGATCAAGCAGAAGGTGGGTGAGGCCATCAACAAGTTGCCGCCGGATCTGCGCCAGGCCATCACCCTGCGCGAGCTGGAGGGCTTGAGCTACGAGGAGATTGCAGAAGCCATGGACTGCCCGATTGGCACCGTGCGCTCCCGCATATTCAGGGCGCGCGAAGCGATTGACGCGGTGCTCAAGCCTCTGCTCGATAGCTAGCTCCGGGCATGGGTTGTTTTTCCCATGCAGGCCGCTGGGCAGGCTTCGGGTTTTTTCAAGGATGACGTTGAACTTTTTGCGGTAACAGTGGTTTAGTGGTTCAGTGTCGGCTCAGCTGCGTCGTGCAGGCAGCCAGGTTTTTTCAGGTCGGTTCGTTAGAGAGTGTTCATGTCGAAACAATTGCTGTCTGCCGCTGTCGATGCCGCCGCCACCGAGGCCGAGTGGGACGCTCTGCTGCTCGCCCTGGAGCAAGACCCGGAGATCACGGCTGAATGGAGCCGCATCTGGGAATGGCGTGATGTGCGTGACGGCGTGACGCTGAAGGGTGACGGCAATTTCTGTGGCGGTGTTATGGCCGCTATTGCTGCGGAGCAGCCGCTGCCCAGCAATGTGGTCGAATTCAGCCGCCGCCCTGCGGCAGCACCTGCCGTTGCGGCCCAGCCCGCAGCGCGCCGCAACTGGCGCACGCTGGTCCCGCTATCGGCTGCGGCTGGTGTGGTGGCCGCAGTGCTGGTGGTGGGCGGTCTGCGCGGCACCGGCGGCGAGAATGGTCAGCCCGTCGTGGTGGCCGCCAACAGCGCCCCAGCGGTCGCCGTGGCGCTGCAGGCCGATGCAGCCGACAGCGCCATGTTGGCCGACGATGCCAAGGCCGCCATCCTGAATGCCTACTTGATGGAGCACAGCAACTCGCTGGCTGACCGCAGCATGGGCGGCACACTGGCCAACGCCCGCTTTGCGGCGCGCACCGCAACCTATCGTCCGGATTCCCCCTGATGCAGGCCCTCCGCTGGGCGGCCTGCCTGCTTGGCCTGGTCGCCTCTTCCGCCGTTTTTGCACAGCCCGCTGAGCTGCTGCTGCGCGCGGCCGATGCCGCCAAAACCGGCACCTATCACGGTACGGTGATCTACCGTAGTGGCGGCAACATGGAGTCGATGCGCCTTATTCATGGCTACTCCGGCGGCCAGGAGCGAGAGCGCGTGGTGGCGCTCACCGGCGAGCCGCGCGAGATCATCCGCATCGACAACAAGGTGACCTGCCTGCTGCCGAAAGACCGCAAGCTGGATTTGAAGCGCCCGGCTCTAAAAGGCCTGCTCACCAACGTCACCGCTGAATCGCTGAAAGAACTCACCGCTTGGTACGAGCTGCGCGATGCCGGCACAGCGCGCATCGCCGGTCGCAATTGCCGCGGCGTGGCACTGGTGCCGCGCGACGGTTTTCGCTACGGCTATGAGATCTGGGCCGATGAGCAAACTGGCGTGCCGCTCAAAGTGGCGCTCGTGGGCCCCGGCCGCCGCGCACTGGAAGAAGTCATGTTCACCGAGGTGGCCTTCCCGGCAAGCCTGGGTGATGACGCCTTTACGCCAGACCTCGACCCCAAACGCTTCAAGACCGTGACCCGCGCCGAGCCGGCCATGAAAGAGCTGACTGGCGGCGCTGCGGACATCAGCGATTTCCCGCTGCGCTTCGGCGCGCTGCCGCCAGGCTACCGGGTCACCATGCGCGAGCAGCGTCCCGGCACCGACCTTCGCGGCCGTGTCGAGCACGTGATGCTTTCGGACGGTCTCTCCGCCGTCTCGGTGTTTGCCGCCGTGGGCGTGGCGCCCGAAAACGCGTTCAACGGGCTCACGCAAATGGGTGCGGTGCAGGCCTTTGGTCGCAGCCTAGGGCGCTATCACGTCACCGTGGTCGGGGAAACGCCCGTGGCGACGGTGGAAAGCATCTCGGGTGGCCTGCGTTTGAGCGAGGCACCGGAAAAAACGCCGACCAAGCCCTGAGCCGACCCTACGGTGCGGTATTGCCGCTGGAACTGATCTGCGAGATCACCTGCGGCTGACACCAGGGTGTGCTGACATTCATTTCATCTCGCCAAGGCTCCAGCCCTGGCGCCGGCTCGCGCCTTGCCTGACGCGATTTTGACCAGCAACGCAGCGACGAAATGAAGGTCAACACGCCCTAGAATGCGGCCAACTATATTGGAGCGACACATGGTTTTTGCCGCCGCGCCGCGTCACCACGCTGCCGCCCTTCTGCTGGGCGCACTGCTGCTCGCAGGCTGCTCGCGCAGCCCCGCCCCCGCCGGCC
>CAMTXV010000147.1:0-2352 GCA_947085665.1 uncultured Sinobacteraceae bacterium
CACGACGCTCTTCCGATCTGAAGACATGCAGCGTTTGCACGCGGCCGGGTGAAACGCCCAGCAGCAGATGGGTTTCACCCGCCTGCATCCACACCACGCGCTCCTTCGCACCCACCTGCACGCCGCCCTTGATGCTGAGTGCAGCACCCGTGCCTGCGCGCGCACCCTGCACGCGCTTCACCAGCTTGCCCAGCAGCAGAATCAGGCCCACCACCAGCAACAGTGCACCCAGCATGGGCCAGGTGGCCGGCACTGCGGGCGACAACGTACCCAGCGGTGCTATGGCTCCTGCACTGCTGGCGATCGCTGTCACCGGGGCATCAGCCAGCGCTTGCACGGGTGCTGACTGCGCCTGGTCTAAGGCGCTGGGTGCGACAGGCTCGACGGGCTGCGCCTGCACGGCGCTCAGCGGCGAAGCCAGCGCGGGTTCGGAAGCTGCATCGGTATCAAAGGCGGTGGGCAGGGGCATGGGGATCTCCGGCGATTGCTGGAACGCGGTGGGAGGGGGGCGCAGTGCGCTTACTTGAGCTTGCGGATGCGTTCGGCCGGGCTCACCACATCGGTGAGGCGGATGCCGAACTTCTCGTTGATCACCACCACCTCGCCGTGGGCGATGAGCGTGCCGTTGGCATACACATCCAGCGGCTCGCCGGCAGCGCGTTCGAGTTCCACCACGCTGCCCTGGTTGAGCTGCAAGAGGTTGCGGATGGGAATGCGCGCGCGACCGACTTCCATCGAGAGCGTGACCGGCACATCGAGAATCACATCGAGGTTGACGTCGTTGGTGCGCGCGCTGGCTTGGGCGGCATCGAAGCTCTGCGGTTCGAATTCAGTGGCGGTGGCGGTGTTCATGCAGAAACTCCTGGGCTTTGAATGGCGCCACGGGACTCGCGGCGAATGGCGTCGTGAATGCGGACGGCGTTGTTGCCGTTGTGGGTGCCGAAGCTGCCGAAGAACAGCGGCACGTTTTCCACCGCCAGCTCCATCGAGCGCGGCATCTGGAAAGGCAGCACATCACCGGCCTTGAGCTTCATGAGCTGGCCCAGAGTGATGTCGATGCGGGTCAGCTCGCAGCTGGCCTCGACGGTGGCGTCCTTGATCTGCTCGCGCAGCGTGGCCACCCAGCGCTCATCCTTCTGCATGCGGTCGGACTGCAGACCCGCATCGAGCTGCTCGCGAATCGGCTCGATCATCGAATACGGCAGGGTGATGTGGATGTCGCCCTCACCGCCGTCGAGCACCACATGGAACTTCGACACCACCACCACCTCGCTGGGCGAGACGATGTTGGCGAAGTGCGGGTTCATCTCGTGGCCGATGGCTTCGAACTCCAGCGGCATCACTCCACTCCAGGCCTCGCTCAAATCGGTGAAGGCCTGCTTCATCATGATCTGCACCACGCGCAGCTCCGTGGGTGTGAACTCACGGCCCTCGATCTTGGTGCGGAAGCGGCCATTGCCGCCGAAGAAGTTCTCCACCACCGTGAACACCAGGCGCGGCTCGAACACCATCAGCCCCGTGCCGCGCAGCGGCTTCACACGCAAGAGATTCAGGCTGGTGGGCACATAGAGGCTGTGCACGTAGTCGCTGAACTTGAGCATCTCGATGCCCACCACGCTCAACTCCGGCGAGCGGCGCAGCATGTTGAACAGGCCAATGCGGAACAGCCGCGCGAAGCGCTCGTTGATCATCTCCAGCGTGGGCAGGCGGCCGCGTACGATGCGGTCCTGCGAGGCAAAGTCGTAACCCTTGGCGGTGCCCGGCAGGGGCGGCGGCTCGGTGACGACCTTGCCGGAATCCACCCCGTGCAACAGGGCGTCAATTTCGTCTTGGCTGAGGATGTCTTGCATGGCTTTGGCTCTGGGCTTGGGGCGCGCGCGGACTACTGCATGACCATGTTGGTGAACACCACACCGTTGATGTGTGGCTTCTTCTGCTCATCGAGCACGGCGTTGATTTCAGCCAGCGCGTCGAGCTGGAGTTTTTCCTTGCCCTCGCGCGTCAGCAGCGCGTGGTAGGTCTGGCTGCTGAAGAGCAGCATCAGGCGGTTGCGCACCACCGGGTCATTGAGTTTCACGGCCTCCATGGCGGCAGCCTTCTTCGCGATCACCTGCACTTCCACTTGCAGGAAGCGCATCGCCTCCTCGTCGTTGAGGTTCACCACGAACTGCGGTGACAGCGGAAAGAAATCATTGGGAGAGGCGCCCTGGGCAGCATCCTTGCCGCCGTCCTTGGCATCGCCCTCGCCCTCGGTGGCGGCGGCTTCGCCCTCGCCTTCTGCGACGACTGCGGAAGCGGCCTTGCCGGCGGCCTGCTTGCTGAAGAAGAAGTAGGCCCCGCCACCGGCGAGTG
>CAMTXV010000148.1:0-4058 GCA_947085665.1 uncultured Sinobacteraceae bacterium
CTGCGCGGTGCTCGCCAGTAGCAGCAGGGGCAGCGCAGCCAGAGCGTGGGGCAGGCGGAAGGTCATCGTTAATCTCTCACTCACGGTGGCGGGTTTGACTAGGCGCCACGGTATCAGACGGCTTGCAGTGCACCGGCCGCTGATCCCGCTGGTTCGTGTCACTTATCCCCTCATGGAGTTCTACAACAATGAAAATCGCTCAACCGCTGCTGCTCGCCGGTGCCCTTGCTGCCCTGCCGCTGGCCGCCCTGGCCTCCAATCTCAACTACAACTATGTCGAAGGCGGCTACCTCAAGGCCACGCAGGAAGACGGCAACGCCAACGACTTCGATTTCGACGGCTTCACGGTCGCCGGCTCCGGCAAGATCTCGAAGAACCTCTATGTGTTCGGCGACTACCGTCAGCTGGAATCGGACACCGTGGCCGGCACCCGGCAAGACATCAACGCCGGCCGTATTGGCTTGGGCGTGATCGTGCCGGTTAACGACAACCTCGACCTCACGGCGGGTGGTGTGCGTCGTTCGGCAAGGTGGATTTCGAAGGTGCGGGCGCCGGCTTCACGCCGAATGACAATGACGATACCGGCTACTTCCTGCAAGGTATTACCCGCGCGAAGGTGCTGCCGGCGCTGGAAATCAACGGCGGCTACCGCTACGAGAAGGTGTTCGACCAGAGCGAGTCCACCGGCCTCGTGGGTGCGGTGTTCAACATCACCCCGGCTTTCGCGGCCATCGGCAACTACGAGTTCGGCGACGACCTCAACCGCTACGTGCTGGGCGGCCGCTTCAACTTCGGCCTGTAAGCCTCACGCCACAAAAAAGCCCCGCAATGCGGGGCTTTTTTGTGCAGCAGACCGCGAAGCCGCTTACGAGCGCTTGCGCTCGCTTTCCTTCAGGAACTTCTTGCGCAGACGGATCGAGTTCGGCGTGAGTTCCACCGTCTCGTCGTCGTTGATGAATTCCAGCGACTGCTCCAGCGTGAACTTCTTGGGCGGGGTGAGGATGATGTTTTCATCCGAACCCGAAGCGCGCATGTTGGTCAGCTTCTTGCCCTTGAGCGCATTCACCACCAGGTCGTTGTCACGGGCGTGGATGCCGACGATCTGGCCTTCGTAGACTTCGTCGCCCGGCGAGACGCACATGTGGCCGCGTTCCTGCAGGTTGTAGAGCGAGTAGCTCAGCACCTTGCCCTGCTCGTTGGAGATCATCACGCCGTTGTAGCGCTGACCCCGCTCCTTGTTCTCGCCGGCGGGGCCGAAGTGATCAAAATTGTGGAACAGGAGGCCCGTGCCGCCGGTGTTGTTGACGAAGTCCGAGCGGAAGCCGATGAGGCCGCGCGAGCTGATGGTGTATTCCAGACGCACGCGACCCTTGCCGTCGGGGATCATGTTCACCATCTTGCCGCCGCGCTCAGCGAGGCCCGTGATGACAGTGCCCTGGTGGGTTTCTTCCACGTCCGCCACCAGCGTTTCGTAGGGTTCGTGCTCGACGCCATCGACCATCTTGGTGATGACCTGCGGACGACCCACGCCAATCTCGTAGCCCTCGCGGCGCATGTTTTCGAGCAGCACCGAGAGGTGCAGCAAGCCACGACCAGAGACCAGGAACTGGTCAGGGGCTTCGCCCGGTGCAACGCGCAGTGCCACGTTGGTTTTGAGCTCTTTCGTCAGGCGGTCGCCAATCTGGCGCGAGGTGACGAACTTGCCTTCCTTGCCGGCGAAGGGTGATTTGTTCACCTCGAACACCATGGTCATGGTGGGTTCGTCGACCACCAGCGAGGTCAGGCCTTCCGGCACCTTGGCATCGCAGATGGTTTCGGAAATACCCAGCTCTTCGATGCCGGTGATGGCGATGATGTCGCCGGCCTGCGCTTCCTGTGCCTCGTGCTTGTCGAGGCCCATGAACGCCAGCACCTGCAGCACGCGACCCTGGCGCACGCTGCCGTCACGGCCCACGACGCTCACGGGCATCATCGGCTTCACCTTGCCGCGGGTGATGCGGCCGGTGCCGATCACGCCCACGTAGCTGGAGTAGGCAAGCGAAATGACCTGCATCTGGAAGGGACCTTCCACGTCCACCTTGGGCACCGGCACCTTGTCGATGATGGTCTGGAACAGATAGTCCATGTTGCCTTCGCGGATGTCGGGGTTGTCGCCCGCGTAGCCGCCGAGTGCGGAGGCATACACCACCGGGAAGTCGAGCTGCTGGTCGGTGGCGCCCAGGCGGTCGAAGAGGTCGAACACCGAGTCCATCACCACGTGGGCGCGGGCGCCCGGACGGTCGATCTTGTTGATCACCACGATGGGGTTCAGGCCCATGTTGAAGGCCTTCTGCGTCACGAAGCGGGTCTGCGGCATCGGGCCGTCAGCGGCGTCCACCAGCAGGCACACGCAATCCACCATCGAGAGCACGCGCTCCACTTCGCCGCCGAAGTCGGCGTGTCCGGGGGTGTCGACGATGTTGATGCGGTATTCGGTGTCGGTGCGCTTGTCGAACCACTTGATGGCGGTGTTTTTGGCCAGAATGGTGATGCCGCGCTCACGCTCGAGATCGTTGCTGTCCATGATGCGTTCGCCCAGCGATTCGCGGGCGTCGAGGGTCTGCGACTGGCGCAGCAGCTTGTCCACGAGCGTGGTCTTGCCGTGGTCAACGTGGGCGATGATGGCGATGTTGCGAAGGTTCTGGATGCTCATAACGACGGCTCTGGCTGTGGCTTTTGCTGCGGCGCAGCAACGAAAAAGATCGCGGATTCTACGCGCCTCGGCGTGACAAGGCGAGGCATCCGGCCTCTGGCCGCGCCGAAGCAGTGCACGGCAGGGTGTTATTGCCGGCTTGACCGCTGGCGAGGCAGGCGATGCACTGTGTCGCTACTCCTTACATTGAATCGGTCTCGAGAGAACCCCATGCACCTCAAGCCATTGCTGCTGCTCGCCGCCATTCTGCTGCCCCTGGGGGCTGCGGCCTCGCAATGGAAAGACATTCTCGGCGCCGTGCAGCAGGCAGCGGGTCCGCAAGGAGGCAATCAGGCCGCACTCGCGGGCCTGAGCAACAGCGACATCGCGGCGGGCCTGAAAGCCGCGCTCGCCCAGGGCACGCGCAGCGCGGTGAGCCAGCTCGGCCGCAGCGATGGCTTCTGGGGCAATGCCGCTGCGCGCATCCCGCTGCCGGCGCCTCTCGCCAAGCTGGAGCGCACGGTGCGCGGCATCGGCATGGGGGGCTTCGTGGATCAGTTTCATCTCAGCCTCAACCGCGCGGCGGAGCAGGCGGTGCCGGTGGCGGCGGATGTCTTCGCGCAATCGCTGCAGAAACTCACGCTCAACGATGTGCGCGGCATTCTCACCGGGCCTGATGACGCCGCCACGCAGTATTTCAAGCGCAGCACCACGGCCACGCTGACCGCCAAATTTCGACCGCTGGTGGCCAAAGCCACGGCCAATGTCGGCGTGGCGCAGAGCTACAAGCAGCTTGCGGTGAGCGCCGGGCCGTTTGCCACGGCGCTGGGCGCGCCGAGCGACCTTGATGGCTACGTGACCCAGAAGGCGCTCGACAGCTTGTTTGTGCAGGTGGCCGCCGAAGAGGCGCGTATTCGCAGCAACCCGGCGGCGCGGGGCAGTGCGATCCTGAAGAAAGTCTTCGGTGCGTCATCGCGCTGACATCGCGCTAGGCCGTTTTTACCGCTGCTGCACCGAGGCCGCAGCCCTACAGTGCGCATCCGGCTTTTCAGCCTCAGGAGCACGCGATGCAATGGGATGTGTTGATCCGCAACGGTCTGCTGTTTGATGGCGATGGTGCCGCCCCGCGCCTGGCCGACGTGGCCATCAAGGGCCGCCAGATTGCCGCCGTCGGCAGTGGTCTGGATGCCAGCGCCGCACAGGAAGTCTTTGATGCCCAGGGTCAGTGGGTGATGCCGGGTCTGTTCGACGCGCATACCCATCTGGATCTCGAAGTGGAGCTGGACCCGCGCCTGCCCGAAGTGGTGCGCCACGGCACCACCACGGTGGTGGTCAGCAACTGCTCGCTGGGTCTCGCCTTCGGCCGCCAGAACCGCAACGGCGAAGA
>CAMTXV010000149.1:0-3653 GCA_947085665.1 uncultured Sinobacteraceae bacterium
CGCACATCGCTGCCGGGGGCGAGTGGCAGGTGCAGGTCGGCGAGTTCGCAGGTGGCGGTGTGGCGCGGGTCGATGACCACGATCTGCATTTCCGGCCGCGCCTTCTTGGCTGCGACCAGACGCTGGAACAGCACCGGATGGCACCAGGCGGTGTTGCTGCCGACCAGCACGACGAGGTCGGCCTCTTCAAAATCTTCGTAGCAGCCCGGCACCAGGTCTTCGCCGAAGGCGCGCTTGTGGCCGGCCACCGCCGAGGACATGCAGAGCCTCGAATTGGTGTCGATGTTCGCGCTGCCGATGTAGCCCTTCATCAGCTTGTTGGCGACGTAGTAGTCCTCGGTCAGCAGCTGGCCGGAGACGTAGAAGGCCACTGAGTCCGGGCCGTGTTCGGCGATGGTTTTTATGAAGCCTTCGGCGATGGTCTGTAGGGCAATGTCCCAAGACGCACGCTGTAGATTTTGCTCCCCTCCCCCTTGCGGGGAGGGCGATTGGCTACTGGGGACTGACATTGAGTCAGTCCCCAGCTCGGCCAATCGCGGGGAGGGGGTTGCTGCATTGGCTGCGGCAAGTTCATCAAGCCTGACTACCCCCTCCCCTAGCCCCACCCCGCAAGGGGGAGGGGGACAGGTGCGTGTCATTGGGTAGAGCAGTCTGTCTTCCAGGCCCACTGTTTCGCCCAAGGCAGAACCCTTGACACACAAGCGCCCCAAATTCGCACCATGCGCAGGGTCACCCGCAATCTCGACCGTGCCATCCGGCTTGGGTGTGGCGAGCACACCGCAACCCACGCCGCAGTACGGGCAAGTCGTGCAGGTCGTTTTTAGTGCGGCTGCACCACCATCGCTCATGCGGCTTGCGCCTCTGGCGCTGGCGGGTTGCGCCTTTCTATCGTGGTGCTGCCTAGGCGCCTGGCCGCATTCGCGTTGCCGTCGATCCCGCCGTTGGCGGGCCCCTCGACGGGTCGCTCAAGCGGCTGCTCGCAGAAGCTGCGGCCAAACACGAGCTTGTTGCGCCAGTGGCCGACGTGGGCCTTCTGCTGGATCAGCTCGTAGTACCAGCCGCTATCGCGCGTGTCGCCGACCAGCACGGCGCCATCGAGTCGGCCCTCGCGCACCACCAGTTTCTTGTAGATGCCGCGCTTGGGGTCGCGGAAGACGAGTTCTTCGCTGCCTTCGCCGCCCTGAAAGTTGCCGGCGGAGAAGAGATCAATGCCCGTCACCTTGAGCTTGGTGGAGACCACCGAGCCTTCGTATATCGCTGTGGAGACCGCTGCCAGATGCTCGGCACAAACCACGGCCTGATCCCACAAGGGTGCGACGAGGCCATAGCAAATCTTGCGATGCTGGGCGCATTCGCCGACGGCGTAGATGCTGGGGTCGCTGGTGCGCAGGGCGTCGTCGACGACGATGCCGCGCTCGCATTCCAGGCCGCTCGCCTTGGCGAGGGCGGCATTCGGGATGATGCCGGCGGCCATCACCACGAGGTCGGCCGGCACTTCGCGGCCATCCTTGAAACGCACGGCTTCGACGCGCTCGGTGCCGAGCAGTTCGGCGGTGGCGGCGGGCAGCAGAAAGCGCAGCCCGCGTGATTCGAGGCTGCGTTGCAGGAGCGCTGCCGCCGGTCTGTCGAGCTGGCGCTCCATCAGCGAATCCATGATGTGGACGACGCTGACGGTCATGCCGCGCTTGGCGAGGCCGTTGGCCGCTTCCAGACCCAGCAGACCGCCGCCGATCACCACGGCGTGGGTGTAGGTGCGGCTCGCACTCAGCATGGTGTCCACGTCCGCGATGTCGCGGAAGGCGATCACGCCCGGCAGCTCCTTGCCGGGCACCGGCAGCACGAAGGGCTTGCTGCCCGTCGCCAGCAGCAGCACGTCGTACGGCGCGACGATGCCCAAGCCAGAGGTGACGGTCTTCGCCTCGCGGTCGATGGCGACCACCGCATCACCGATGACGAGCTTGATGCCGTTGGCGGCATACCATTCCGGTGGGTGCGTGATGATCTGCGCGATGGTCTTCTCGCCCGCAAGCACGGGCGAGAGCTGGATGCGGTTGTAGTTGCCGTGCGGCTCTTCGCCGAACACAGTGATGTCGTACTGGTTGGGAGCGCGCTTCAGCAGCTCTTCCAAAGTGCGCACACCGGCCATACCGTTGCCGACGAGAATCAGGCGGGGTTTCATTGCATCACTCGCAAAAAGATGAATCCCCTCTCCCTCCGGGAGAGGGTTAGGGTGAGGGAACGCCGTATGCAAAGGGCGAGCACTCCACCCAGCGGCGCTCCCTCACCCGGCGCTACGCGCCGACCTCTCCCGGAGGTAGAGGTAAGCAAGATCGTCACTGCTGTGCCCCGACGAGCACCAAGCCCTCGACCACGCGCACCGCATACACCGGCACGCTAAGGCCTTCTTCCTCCAGACACACGCCGGTCGTGAGGGCGTAATGATTTTTATAGACCGGCGAGGCGACCACTGAGACACCACCCATGTCACCCACCAGTCCCCGCGAGAGGACGTTGGCTTTCGACTTGGGCTCGAAATTACCGAGGGCGAAAACACCCTCTTCCACACCTTGCGGCGAGACGAGACGGAACACCGCCACTTGCGCTTCACCCACCTTGGCGCAGACACCCGCGTTGAGAATGATGTCGGCGAGCGCGCAGACCTCTGTCCATTGAGCTTGCCCAGTCATCACGCCACCTCGGTGCTGAGCAGTGCATTGCGCGGCTTGATCTGCCCGCGCTCGTCAACGAACTGGATGTTGCTGTCCGGCTCCGGCGAGTTGACGAAGTGCTTGAAGCGCTTGAGCGTCTCTTCGTCGTTGATCGCCTTCTTCCACTCGCATTCGTAGGTATCGACCAGGCCCTGCATCTCGGCTTCGAGTTCGGCGGCAATGCCGAGCGAGTCCTCACAGACCACCTGCTTCACGTAGTCGATGCCGCCTTCGAGGTTATCGAGCCAGGTGCTCGTGCGTTGCAGGCGGTCGGCGGTGCGCACGTAGAACATCAGGTAGCGGTCGATGAACTGGATCATCGTCGCGTCATCAAGGTCCATCGCCAGCAGCGTGGCGTGGCGCGGCTTCATGCCGCCGTTGCCGCTGACGAACAGGTTCCAGCCTTTTTCGGTGGCGATCACGCCCACGTCCTTGCTCTGCGCTTCGGCGCATTCGCGGGTGCAGCCGCTCACGCCGAACTTGATCTTGTGCGGGCTGCGCAGGCCGCGATAACGATGCTCCAGCTGGATCGCCATGCCGACCGAATCCTGCACGCCAAAGCGGCACCAGTTGCTGCCCACACAGCTCTTCACCGTGCGCAGCGATTTGCCGTAGGCGTGGCCGCTCTCGAAGCCGGCATCGACCAGCTCCTTCCAGATCAGCGGCAGCTGCTCGACGCGCGCGCCGAACAGGTCGATGCGCTGGCCGCCGGTGATCTTGGTGTAGAGCCCGTACTTCTTGCCGACCTCGCCGATGACGATGAGTTTTTCCGGCGTGATCTCGCCGCCCGGAATGCGCGGCACCACGCTGTAAGTGCCGTCTTTTTGCAGGTTGGCGAGGTAGTAGTCGTTGGTGTCTTGAATCGCCTGATGCTTGGGCATCAGGATGTGCTCGTTCCACAGCGAGGCGAGGATGCTGGCCACCGCAGGCTTGCAGATGTCGCAG
>CAMTXV010000150.1:0-4980 GCA_947085665.1 uncultured Sinobacteraceae bacterium
CCGATCTCTCCTCACGCAGCTGCGAATTGAATCGCGCCGCGCGGGGATAATCGCGCTGATTGCTCAACTACGAATCTGCCTTGACCTGGCGCTTGAACTCGACGCGCTGGAAGCACTCGATCTGGTCGCCGGCCTTGATGTCGTTGTAGTCCTTCACGCCGATGCCGCACTCGGTGCCGGCCTCGACCTTCGCGACGTCGTCCTTGAAGCGGCGCAGCGATTCGAGCACACCTTCGTAGACCACTGTCTGGTTGCGCAGCACGCGGATCGGCAGACTCTTCTCCACACGGCCATCCATCACCAAGCAGCCGGCGATGTTGCCCAGGATGGAGCTGCGGAACACGCTGCGAACCTCGGCCAGACCCACGATCTGCTCGCGGGTTTCCATGCCGAGCAGGCCAGTGATGCTGGCCGTCACGTCGTCGAGGATGTTGTAGATGATCGAGTAGTAGCGAAGATCAACGCCAGTGTCCTGCACGCGCTTCTTGGCCTGCGCGTCAGCACGCACATTGAAGGCGATGATGATGGCCTTCGAGGCCAGCGCCAGCTCGATGTCGCTCTCGCTGATGCCGCCGATGCCGGTGGAGAGCACATTGACGTGTACCTCCTCGCTCGGCAACTTGCGCAGCGCTTCGGTGATGGCTTCGGCAGAACCCTGCACGTCGGCCTTGACCATGAGGTTGAGCACTTTCTTCTCGCCAGCGCCCATCGAGGCAAAGGCGTTTTCCATGCGGACCGCGCTGCTGGCGGCGAGCTTGGTATCGCGCAGCTTGCCTTCACGAACGATGGCCAGCTCGCGCGCCTTGCGCTCGTCGGCCACCACCACCACATCGTCGCCCGCGTCAGGCGCGCCACTCAAACCCAATACCTGCACTGGGATGGACGGACCCGCTTCCTTCACCGGCTTGCCGTTCTCGTCGAACATGGCGCGCACGCGGCCGAAATGCGGGCCGGTGAGAATCACATCGCCCTGGCGCAGCGTGCCGCTGCGCACCAGCACGGTCGCCACGGGGCCACGGCCCTTCTCGACGGAAGACTCGATGACCACGCCCTTGGCGAGGGTATCGACCTGCGCGCGCAGTTCGAGCACTTCCGACTGCAGCAGGATCGCGTCGAGCAGCTCGTCGATGCCCTGGCCGCTGTGGCTGGAGACGCCCAGCACCATGGTGTCGCCGCCGAAGTCTTCAGCGACAACCTCTTCCTTCAAGAGCTCGTTCTTCACGCGGATCAAGTCGCTCTGCGGCTTGTCGATCTTGGTCACCGCCACCACCATCGGCGCTTTCGCGGCCTTGGCGTGCTGGATCGCTTCGCGCGTCTGCGGCATCACGCCGTCGTCGCCGGCCACCACGAGAATGACCACGTCGGTGATCTGCGCGCCACGGGCACGCATGCGGGTGAACGCGGCGTGGCCAGGGGTATCCAGGAAGCTGATGACGCCCTTCTTGGTTTCAACGTGATACGCGCCGATGTGCTGCGTAATGCCGCCCGCTTCGCCATGGGCAACGCGGGTTTTGCGGATGTAGTCGAGCAGCGAGGTCTTGCCATGGTCAACGTGACCCATGATGGTGACCACAGGCGGACGGATGATGGTGGCAACGTCTGACCCGGCGCCGGTGACGGCGAGCTCCAGGCTGTCTTCAAAGGCCGTGTCTTTCACGGCCTTCGCGGTGTGACCCATTTCTTCGACCATCAACACCGCGGTGTCCTGGTCGAGCGTCTGGTTGATGGTGGCCATCACGCCGTTGCGCATCATCACCTTGATGAGATCGCCGGCCTTGACCGCCATACGGCTGGCCAGCTCGGCAACAGTGATCGCCTCCGGCACTTCCACTTCGCGCACCACAGCCGCCACTGGCTTCTCGAAACCGTGGGCGTTATCGCCCATGCGCACGACGCCTGAAGGCTTCTTGCCGCCCTTCTTGTTGTCGCGGCGGCCCTTGCCGTCGGCGAGATGCAGTTCCTGGCGACGGCCACGGTCAGCGCCCGGACGATCACGATCGCCCAGACGCTTGGCGCCGGGCGCAGCCGGCGCACCGGGAACAGGACGCGCAGCGCCCGGTGCCGCGCGAGCACCCGGGGCCGCCGGGCGTGCGCTAGGCGCGGGACGTGCCGGCGCCGGTGGTGCTGCGCGCGACAGGCGCAGCGCCTCGGCAGAGCGGGCAATGTTTTCCTGCGCGCGACGCCGGTTCTGCTCGGCATCCCACTTGGCACGGTAGATCGGGTCGTTCTTGAGCTTCTCGGCGTGCTCGTTGCGGGCGGCTTCGGCAGCTGCCGCATCAGCCTTGATGCGCGCCTCTTCCTCTTCGCGCACCTGGCGCTTGGCCTCTTCCTGCGCCCTGCGGGCCTCCGCTTCGGCGGCTGCACGAGCCGCTGCGGCTTCGCGCTCGGCCTGCACACGCAGCAGCGCCTCTTCGGCCTGGCCACTGGTGTCCTCGGTAACGAGATCCACGCCTTCCGAAGTGTCCTCCGGCGGACGCACACCCGCCTCCAGCTCGGCTTGCGCAATGTAGGTGCGACGCTTACGCACCTCGATGCTCACCGTCTTGGCCGGCGCGCCACGGCCACCGCCGAGCTTGAGCTCGGTGGTTTCCTTGCGCTTGAGCGTGATGCGCGAACCGCCACCACTGGCCGACAGCGTGAGGCCGGCGCCGCGCGCCAGCTTTTGAAGATGGCTGAGCAACGCCACCTTGTCGCCGGGCTGGATCGCAGCCGACTCATCCGCCGCATTCACACCGGCATCCTTGAGCTGGCTCAGCAGCTCATTGACGGGTTTGTGCAGCTCCGCGGCCAGCTCGCGAACGGTTTGTGTACTCATTCAGTCTTCCATCTCACTCGGTTGGCGCAGGCCAAAACTCTAGAGGCCGCGCGCAGTCATGATCAGCTGTGTCGCCCGCTCTTCGTCAAAGTCGGGCAGCAATTCCAGAAACTCGAAGCTCGCCAGGTCACCCAGGTTTTCACGGGTGACAACGCCCTTTTCAGCCAGTGCGAAGGCGGTGTCTTCGTCCATGCCCTCCACACTGAGCAGGTCGTCTGCCGGCTTGGTGCCCGTGGCGCGCTCGGCCTTGGCCAGGGCGCGATTGAGCAGCACATCCTTGGCGCGGTTGCGCAGCTCTTCGACGATGCCTTCATCGAATTCGTCGATCTGGAGCAACTCTTCGGTGGGAACGTAGGCAATTTCCTCCAGCGAGGCAAAGCCTTCCTGCACCAGGATGCCGGCGATATCGGCATCGACATCCAGGCCATCCATGAACAGCTGCAGCAGGCCCTGGTTCTCTTGCTCTTTACGGGCCTCAGCGTCGGATGCGGTCATGACGTTGAGCACCCAGCCGGTCAGCTCGCTCGCGAGTCGCACATTCTGGCCGCCACGGCCGATGGCCTGGGCGAGCTTGTCTTCAGCGACCGCAATCATCATGGAGTGCGCTTCTTCATCCATGATCAAGGACTCGACCTCAGCCGGCGCCATGGCGTTGATCACGAACTGCGCGGGGTTGTTATCCCAGGGCACGATGTCAACGCGCTCGCCAGCCAGCTCAGTGGTGACTGCCTGCACGCGCGAACCGCGCATGCCGACGCAGGCGCCGACCGGATCAATGCGCTTGTCCTTGGCCTGCACGGCAATCTTGGCGCGCACACCCGGATCGCGGGCGGCGTTCTTGAGCTCGATGAGCCCCTGCGCAATCTCGGGCACTTCGAGCTTGAACAGCTCCATCAGGTACTCGGGCTTGGTGCGCGAGAGGAAGATCTGCGGGCCGCGCTGCTGGGGGCTGACCTCATACAGGTAGCCGCGCACGCGGTCATTCGGGCGAATGGGCTCGCGCGGGATCATCTGCTCGCGCAGGATGATTGCTTCCACGTTGTTGCCCAGATCAATGATCACGTTGCCGCGCTCGATGCGCTTGACGATGCCCGAGATCAGTTCGCCGATACGGTCCTGGAAGGCCTCCACCACGCGGGCACGCTCAGCGTCGCGGATGCGCTGAAAGATGACCTGTTTGGCCTTCTGCGCGCCAATGCGACCGAACTCGATGGACTTCAGGGCCTCGACCTTCGTATCACCAACCTGCGCGTTCTCGTTGTCGAGCTGGGCGCGGGCCAGAAGTGTCTGGCGCTCAGGAGATTCGAAGTTCTCGTCTTCGTCATCCACCACCGTCCAACGACGGAAGGTTTCGTATTCACCCGTATCACGGTCAATGTTGACCAGGATGTCCCACTCGCTGCCGTAGTGCTCCTTGCTGGCGGACGCGAGTGCGGCCTCCAGTGCCTGGAACACGATTTCGGGCTCCACACCTTTTTCGTTGGAGACCACTTCAACCATCATCAGCACGTTCTTGTTCATGCTCTTTTTTCCCTATGGGATTCCTGGTGCGGCAACGTTAGGAGTCGAGCGATGCGCTTTTGCGCAGCTCTTTGGCGTAGTCGGGCACGAGTCGCGCCTTCTCGATATCGGCAAGCGGAATGCGAACGGTCTCGGCATCCTGCTTGAGCAGCAGCGTCCGCTGTTCAAGGCCGATGACGGGGCCTACGAACTTCTTGCGTCCGTTGATCGGCACCAGGGTCTGCACGCGGATTTTTTCACCCGTGAAGCGCAGATAGTGCTCGGGCTTGGTCAGTGGGCGGTCGAGGCCCGGCGATGACACTTCAAGCTGGTAGGCCTTTTCGATGGGATCTTCCACATCGAGCAAGGCGGCCACTTCACGGCTGACCTTTTCGCAGTCGCCCAGATCTACGCCGGCTTCTGCATCGATAAACAGACGCAGTGAGGCGGTCTTGATGCCGGGGCTGTATTCGAGCAGCACGAGCTCGTAACCCAGCGTCAACAACGCAGGTTCGATCAGGGCCACCAGACGATCACGCAGCACGGTCCACTCCAAAACACGACGAAAACAAAAAAGGCCCACGAGGGGCCTGGTTCCAAACCTAGTTGGTAGCGGGGGCAGGATTCGAACCTACGACCTTCGGGTTATGAGCCCGACGAGCTGC
>CAMTXV010000151.1:0-10878 GCA_947085665.1 uncultured Sinobacteraceae bacterium
CGATCGACGCCGTCTTTTTCCCACTTGCGGGTGCGCAGGCTGCCTTCGACGTAGACCTTGCTGCCCTTCTTGAGGTACTGCCCGGCGATTTCAGCGAGCTTGTTGTTGAACACGACGTTGTGCCACTCGGTGCGCTCTTTCTGCTCGCCGGTGGTCTTGTCCTTCCAGCTCTCGCTGGTGGCGATGGTGACGTTGCAGAGCGCGCCGCCGGAGGGGAAGTACTTCACCTCGGGGTCTTTGCCGAGATTGCCGATGAGAATGACTTTATTGACGCCACGGGCCATGAGGTTCCCCTTGTTATTTGCTTGTGTGTGAAACGCGCGCACCGGGTGCGGCGAGATGGACGGCGAATGGTAGCCAAATGAGTGGCAGCAGGGCGGCCGCAGCGAAGGCGGCTGTGATGCCGTAGTGCCCTTTGGCGGCCCCGATGAGCGCGCCGCCCAGCATGGGCCCCAGAAACTGGGCGCTGGAGTACACGCCAAGCGCCGCGCCACGGCGATCGGGCGGCGCGCGACGGCTGATCAGCGAGGGCAGCAGGCCCTCAAGACAATTGAACGCCACGAAGAACAGCGCCAGTGCGGCGACCAGACCCCACTGGCGGGTGTGCAGGGCGGCGAGCAGCAGCAGGCTCAAGGCCAGGGCGGCAATCATGGTGAGGAAGAGTCCCCGCACCGTGCCCTGCTTTTCGGCGCGCCGCACCAGCGGAAACACCGGCAGGATCGACACCAGCAGCACCGGCAGATAAAGCTTCCAGTGCGCGTTGCTGGGCAGTTGCAGGGTGTCGGCGATGGCAAAGGGGGCCACCAGGAACAGGCCGGTGAGCAGGGCGTGCAGCAGCAAAATGCCGCCATCCAGCCGCAGCAGCTGCGGGTCGCGCAGCACGGTCAGCACACCGCCATTGCTCACCTGCGGGCGGGGCGCGGCCGGCACCAGCCAAAGCACCACGGGAATGGCCAGCAGCGCCAGTACGCCGGTGGTGTTGAAAATGCCGGGCACGCCGATGACACCGGCCACCACGGGCCCCGCCACCAGGGCGCCGATAAAGGCGAGCCCCATGCCGGCGCCGAGGATAGCCATGGCGGTGGTGCGCACGCTGTCGCGGGTGAGATCGGCCAAGAGGGCCGATACCGCAGACGACACCGCGCCGAGGCCCTGCACGGCGCGGCCGAAGGTGATCCAGAAGAGATCGTCGCTGGCGCCGGCAATGAAGCTGCCGGCCGCAAACAGCAGCATGCCGAAGACGATGACGGGCTTGCGGCCATAGCGATCAGACGCCATGCCCAGCGGAATTTGCAGCACGGCCTGCACCAGGCCGTAGATGCCGATGGCGAGGCCAATCTGGAAGTCGGTTGCCGGCACCGGCAGCCCATGCGCATAGAGCGCGAATACCGGCAGGATCATGAACATACCGATCATGCGCAGCGCGTAGATCAGAGCCAGGCCAACGGTGGCGCGGATTTCCAGGGCGTTCATGCGGCGCGCTGCAAGTAGACGGCAATGGCATCGGCCCCGGCCACCACGCTGTGGCCGATTTCAGCGCGGCCCTGGTCGTCGAAGCGGGTGCTGAAGCAGTCGCTGATGTAGCGCTGCTGGGCCGGGCGCCATTGCGCGTGGGTGGCCTGCGCGCTGGCGAGCGCGGCGGGTAGTGCGTCGAGTTGCTCCAGCACCGGGCCCATGTGCCAGAACAGATAATCCGGCGACTGCTGCCAGTCGGCTGCGTGGGCCTTGAGGAACACACAGGGCCGCGGCCGCACCAGAAACTCGATGACCTGGCTGCTGACATCGCCCAGATAAATATCGGCGGCCTCGGTGTAGCTCATGTCGATGCAGCGGTCGCTGCCGGTATCGATATGCACGTGGGGCAGGCCGCGGTAGCGGTCGAGCGCGGCGTGCAGCTCTGTTTTCTGGTGATCGAACAGGCGGATGTGCGGCGCGAAGATGAGGTTGTAGTCGCGGCTGTTGGCGAAGAACTCCAGCACCTCTAGGCCCATGGTGGGCCAGGACGACAGCTCGCCCAGAAAGTGCGGGTTGTAGAGCACCGTTGGGCGGGTTTCGGCAAACAACTTCAGCGGTGCGCGCTGCAAGCGGCTCACCAGATCGAACTTGGGGTAGCAGCCCGTGTGGTACGCGCCGGGGCGCACCAGGCCTTCGCGCAGAAAGCGCTCGGCCTGGGTCACGCCCGGCACCATGACGAAATCGAAGCGGCGGATGTCCGGCGCGTAAGTGATGGCGCGGCCCGGCGGGCCATGCTGGGTGTAGACCAGCTTGAGCGAGGCTAGCTTGACCTTGCGCAGCCACAGCGAGGTGCGCTCGGGCACGATGGCGGCAGCGAACTGGCTGAAGTAGCGGCGGTTGCTGATCAGCACCAGCCCCTTGGGCGGCAGGCCCTCATCAAAAAAATGCTTGAGCCGGCGTGCCAGCCAACTCACCCACAGCCGGTGAATGGTGAGGCGGGCGGCAGGGTAGAGCGCGGCCAGCCGTCGCACCAGGGTTTCCTGCGCGTCGGTGGAGCAGGCGATGTGCACATCGAAACCGGCGCGCGAGGCCAGCTCGGCGGCGAGCGGAAAGTTGTGCGGAATCTGGTGCGGCTGCGCGATATACGGAAACACGATCTTGATCGGGGCAGCGGCGGGGGGATTGGCGGCGCGCGTGGGCATGTCGGATGAGGCAAATAACGCAGCGCAAGGCGCAATCGGGCAACGAAGGCGCCGTATAGTAGCCGATCCCTTTTCCGGCCCTTTCGCCCATGTCCATGGACGCTATTCGCATCCGCGGTGCGCGCACGCACAACCTCAAGAACGTCTCGCTGACCCTGCCCCGGGACAAGCTGATCGTCATCACGGGGCTGTCGGGCTCGGGCAAGTCCTCGCTCGCCTTCGACACGCTCTATGCGGAAGGCCAGCGCCGCTACGTGGAATCGCTCAGCGCCTACGCGCGGCAGTTTCTTTCGATGATGGACAAGCCCGATGTGGACTCCATCGAGGGCCTGAGCCCTGCCATCTCCATCGAGCAGAAAAGCACCAGCCACAACCCGCGCTCGACAGTGGGCACGGTGACCGAGATTCAGGACTATCTGCGCCTGCTGTTCGCGCGCGTGGGCACGGCGCGCTGCCCTGATCACTCGGTGACGCTGGAGGCGCAGAGCGTCAGCCAGATGGTGGATCACGTGCTGGCGCTGCCGGCCGAGAGCGCCTGGATGATCCTCGCGCCCGTGGTGCGTGGTCGCAAGGGCGAGCACGCGGACTGGTTCGAGCAGCTGCGCGCACAGGGTTTTGTGCGCGTGCGCGTCAACGGCCATGTGCACGAGATCGACGCGGTGCCGGCGCTCAACCGCAAGCTGAAGCACGACATCGAGGTGGTGGTAGACCGCTTCAAGGTGCGCGCGGACGTGAAGCAGCGCATTGCCGAGTCTTTCGAGACGGCGCTGCGGCTCAGCGATGGTCTGGTGTTGGTGGCGCCGCATGGAACCCCCTCCCCAACCCCTCCCCGCAAGGGGGAGGGGCTAACAGAAGCTGCGCTTGAAACGCCCTCCCCCTTGCGGGGAGGGGCAGGGGAGGGGTGACTGCGGCGGGCAGTCGCGAAATCACCTTCAGCAACCGCATGGCCTGCCCGCATTGCGGCTACTCGGTGCCGGAACTCGAACCGCGCCTGTTCAGCTTCAATGCTCCGCATGGCGCCTGCCAAACCTGCGATGGCCTGGGCAATCTGCAAGTGTTCGACCCCGATCGCGTGGTGGCCGCCGCGGATCTCTCACTGGCCGATGGCGCGATCAAGGGCTGGGACAAGAAGAACGCCTATTACTGGGCGCTGATCAAGAGTCTCGCCAAGCACTACGGCTTCGACACCGCCAAGCCCTTCAACAAGCTCACCGCCAAGATGCAGGGCATCGTGCTGCATGG
Organism: uncultured Sinobacteraceae bacterium; assembly: GCA_947085665.1. GTDB lineage: Bacteria > Pseudomonadota > Gammaproteobacteria > Nevskiales > Nevskiaceae > Stagnimonas. Next base: position 3,900 of record CAMTXV010000151.1, read on the forward strand.
CAGCGGCGAGGAGAAATTGCAGTTCGAGTACCCGGATGTGCACGGCAAGACGGTGACGCGCCAGCACCGCTTCGAAGGGATCATCCCCAACCTGCAACGTCGCTACAAGGAAACCGAATCGCTGGCGGTGAAAGAGGAGCTGGCGAAGTATTTGAGCAGCAAGGCCTGTCCGGACTGCGGCGGCGCCCGACTGAACCGCACCGCACGCAATGTCTTCGTGGCCGAAAAGCCGCTGCATGAGCTGACGGGTCTTTCCATCCGCGATGCCGAGGCCTGGTTCACAGCCATGACCCTGCCAGGCCACAAGGGCGAGATCGCCGAGAAGATTCTGAAAGAGATCGTCGCGCGTCTGGGCTTTCTCAATAACGTGGGTCTCGATTACCTCACGCTCGCCCGCAGCGCCGAAACCCTCAGCGGCGGCGAGAGTCAGCGCATTCGTCTGGCCAGCCAGATCGGTGCCGGCTTGGTTGGCGTGATGTATGTGCTCGACGAACCTTCGATTGGCCTGCATCAGCGCGACAACGAGCGCCTGCTGAAAACGCTGGTGCACCTGCGCGACCTCGGCAACACCGTGATCGTGGTGGAGCACGACGAAGACGCCATTCGCAGCGCCGACTACGTGGTGGACATCGGCCCCGGCGCCGGCGTGCACGGCGGCCGCGTGGTGGCCGAGGGCACCGCCCAGCAGGTGATGGCCAACCCCAATTCGCTCACCGGCAAGTATCTGAGTGGCGAGGTGAAGATCGAGGTGCCGGCCACGCGCCATGCCGCCGACCCGAAGAAGATGATCCTGGTGGAGTCCGCTACCGGCAACAATCTGCAGAACGTGACGGCGGAGATTCCCTGCGGGCTCTTTACCTGTATCACCGGCGTTTCCGGTAGCGGCAAGAGCACGCTGATCAACGACACGCTCATGCTCTACGCGGCACGCCACCTCAATGGCGCTGCCAGCCGCTGGTCGCCGGCGAAGGCGGTGAAGGGCATGGAGCATCTCGACAAGCTGGTGGACATCGACCAGTCCCCCATCGGCCGCACGCCGCGCTCGAACCCGGCGACCTACACGGGACTGTTCACACCCATCCGCGAGCTGTTCTGCGAGGTGCCGGAATCACGCGCGCGCGGCTATGAGGCGGGGCGCTTCAGCTTCAACGTGAAAGGCGGGCGCTGCGAAACCTGCGAGGGCGATGGGCTCATCAAGGTGGAGATGCACTTTCTGCCGGACGTGTACGTGACCTGCGATACCTGCAAGGGTCGGCGCTACAACCGCGAGACGCTGGAGATCAAATACAAGGGCAAGAGCATCGACGAGGTGCTGGGCATGACGGTGGAAGCCGCGCACGAGTTCTTCAAGCCCGTGCCCGCGCTCGCCAACAAGCTGAAGACCCTGCTCGACGTGGGGCTGAGTTACATCACGCTGGGCCAGAACGCGACCACGCTCTCGGGCGGCGAGGCGCAGCGCATCAAGCTCGCCAAGGAACTGAGCCGCCGCGATACCGGGCAGACGCTCTACATCCTGGATGAACCCACCACCGGCCTGCATTTCCACGACGTGGCCCAGCTTTTGAAAGTGCTGGAGCGCCTGCGCGATGCCGGCAACACTCTGGTGGTGATCGAGCACAATCTTGATGTCATCAAGCGCGCCGACTGGATCATTGACCTAGGCCCCGAGGGCGGCAGCGGCGGCGGAAAGATTCTGGCGCAGGGCACGCCGGAGCAGGTGGCCAAGGTGAAAGGCAGCTACACCGGGCAGTTCTTGAAAGCCCTCCTGTAACAGCGGCGACGGCGCTCAGGCCTTGGGCTTGGGCGCTGCATGCCGCATGAGGCCTTCCTGCACCACGCTGGCAATCAGCCGGCCGGCGCGGTCGTAGATCAGCCCGCGTGAAAGGCCGCGGCCGCCCTGCGCGCTGGGTGAATCCATGTGGTACAGCAGCCAGTCGTCGATGCGGCCATCGCGGTGGAACCACAGCGCATGGTCGAGGCTCGCCACCTGCATGTCTTGCTGATACCAGCTTTTGCCGTGCGGATTCAGCGCGGTGCTGATGAGGTTGAAATCGCTCGCATACGCCAGCAGGCAGCGGTGCAGCAGCGGGTCGTCTGGCAGTGCATGGCCAATGCGGAACCAGATCGACTGGCTCGGCGGGCCGATCTCCGGGTCGAGCGGATTCCAGGGATTGACCGGCCTGAACTCCACCACCGGATGGTGCGACAGCGATTCGCGCACGCGCGGATGCACGTTCGGCACGCTGGCCAGCCACTCGGGAATCAGCTGCTGCGTGTTCTTCAAGGCCTCGGGCGGCGGCACCTCTGGCGCCGATGCCTGGTGTTCAACTCCGGCTTCCGGCACCTGGAAGGAGGCGATCAGCGACAGGATGGGGCGCCCATGCTGAATGGCCTGCACGCGCCGCGCGCTGAAGCTGCCGCCGTCGCGGATACGCTCCACCTCGTAAACAATGGGCGCGGCCATATCGCCCGGCAGCAGAAAGTAGGCGTGCAGCGAATGCGGCGTGCGGCCCTCCCCCGTGCGGCTGGCGGCCACCATGGCCTGGCCGATCACCTGCCCGCCGAACACGCTGCGTCCACCGAGATCGCGCGAAGGGCCGCGGAACAGATTGACCTCCAGCGCTTCGAGATCAAGCACGGTGATGAGGTCGGCCACGGCCTGCTCGGCAGTGAGCGCGGTCGATGCGGCGTGTGGCTTGTCGGTCATGGGGTGCGCCGTGGGGGCTTTGGGCAAGCCGACATTATCCCGCTGTCGCGCGTTTGCTGTCAGTCTTTGTGGATGACGGACCCCTTGCCCTGTCGCACTGGCTGCGGCGCCTGCTGCATCGCACCTTCCATCTCCTCGCCCATTCCCGGCATGCCGCAAGGCAAACCGGCGGGCGTGCGCTGCGTACAGCTGATGGACGATTCGCGCTGCGCGATTTTTGCCGACCCGCGTCGGCCTGCCGTGTGTGCGGGCTTGAAGCCCGCCGCCGAGATGTGCGGCACCAGCCGCGAGTTCGCACTGAACTACCTCGCCACGCTGGAACGCCTGACGCGCTAGTCGCTGTCATCGTCCGCCTGCACCACGGTCGTAGCGAGCTGCCGAAGGGCTTCGCTTGAGCAGTTTTATCTACGCAGCGGATCTGCCAGCGCGGTGAGTGCCGGGTGCCGCATGGCGCCAGGGCCGTTGTGATCAGTCTTTTCTGCGATTTTCGGCGGCGCCCCTGCGTGCAGATGAGCGAATCCACCCCCGGTGAGAAATGTCCACAGGACAGACGCCAGAAGGTGTATTTCGGCAGATAGTGGGATGTCACTATGGGGTCCTACAACACCTCTTGGAGCAGACCGATGAAACGAGTTGCCGCCAGCCGCCTGTTTGATTCAAGGATTTGGGTTTCAGCTGTAGCGCTTCTGCTGCTGTGCATGCCGTTTTCGATGGCAGCCGCAACGGGCCTTCTCCTGGCTGCTGAGGGCAGTACCGGCCATGCCCAGATGCAGAGCTGCATGGTGGAGTGCGGGCAGACGCTCGCGCATTGCGAGCGGGTACGCCCGCGCGGTGTGTCTTGCCCGCGCGATTTCCAGTCATGCAAGGAGGGGTGCACCACGCCGCAGCCGCAGGAGCTGCTCGCAGATCGCCGCGCCAGAACGCATCAGATCTGTGTGCAGCGCTGTGAGGTGTCTGCCAGCCTGTGCGAGCAGGGTGCTCAGCAGGCGCCCGCCTATTGCTCAGACGGCGCCCTGCGTTGCAAGGCGCGTTGCTGAACAGCGCTAGCCGCTAGCCGCTAGCGGCGAGCAGACGGGCATTGCCGCCCACCGCAGAGGTGTTGACGGTGAGCGTGCGCTCCGCAACAAACCGCAGCAGGTAATGCGGACCACCGGCCTTCGGCCCGGTGCCCGAAAGTCCCTCGCCACCAAAGGGCTGCACGCCCACCACCGCGCCGGTCATGCCACGGTTGATGTAGACGTTGCCGACATGGGCCTTGGCCTGCACCCTGCGCCAGGTTCTTTCAATGCGCGAGTGCACGCCCAGCGTCAGGCCATAGCCCAGAGCGTTGATGCCCTCCACCAGCGCATCCAGTGCATCGGCCTCGTAGGTGAGCACATGCAGAATCGGCCCGAACTGCTCCTCGCGCAGGGCGGCGAGTGAGGCGATCTCGACCGCCATGGGCGCTACGAAAGTGCCGTGTGCGGTCTCCGCAGGCAGCGCGACTTCACCAATCACCTGGCCGCTGCTGCGCATGGCGGTAGCATGCGCAGCCAGCTTGGTGCGCGCCGCCTCATCAATGACGGGGCCGATGTCGGTGGCGAGCTGTGCCGGGTTGCCGATGACGAGTTCCTGCATCGCGCCTGCCAGCAGATGCTTCACCTTCTCGGCGATTTCCTGCTGCACGCAGAGCACGCGCAGGGCGCTGCAGCGCTGGCCTGCGGAGTAGAAGGCGCTGTGGATCGCATCCTTCACCACCTGTTCGGGCAGTGCGGAGCTATCGACGATCATCGCGTTCTGGCCGCCAGTCTCGGCGATGAGTGTGGCGATAGGGCCGGGCTTGGCGGCGAGCGCGATATTGATCTTGCGCGCCACTTCAAAAGAGCCCGTGAAGGCGACCCCCGCAATGTGCTCGGCGGCCACCAGCGCGCCGCCCACCAGGCCATCGCCCAGTGCCAGCTGCAGCACACCTGACGGCACGCCGCTGTCGTGCAGCAGGGTGGTCATGGCGTGGGCGACGAGATTGGTCTGCTCGGCGGGCTTGGCAATCACGGCGTTGCCGGCGGCGAGAGCGGCGGCAATCTGGCCCACGAAGATGGCGAGCGGGAAGTTCCAGGGGCTGATGCACACGAACACGCCCTTGCCGTGCAGCTGCAACTCGTTGTGCTCGCCGGTGGGGCCGGGCAGGGTGGTGGGGGTGGCCATCAGGCGGCGTGCTTGCGCTGCGTAGTAGCGCAGAAAGTCCACCGCCTCGCGTACCTCGGCATTGGCATCGCCCAGCGTCTTGCCGGCTTCGCGCACCAGCAGTTGCAGGAACACGGCCGGTGCCGCTTCCAGACGGTCTGCGGCGCGGTCGAGTGCGGCGGCGCGGCTCTCGGCCGCGGTGGCGTTCCAGCGCGCCTGTGCCTTGCGGGCGTCGGCAACGAGCTGCGGCACGGCGGTGGGATGCAGGGCGGTCCACTGGCCCAGATGGCGGCGGCGATCCGCCGGGTCGGTAATGGTCGCGGTCTCGCCGGGCATGGCTTCGCTCGCAGTGAGCGAGCGCACCGCCTGCACGGGCGCTGCATTGCCCAGTTGCCGCGCGAGCGCGATCAGCTCGGGCTCGCTGGTGAGGAAGAGCCCCGCCGAATTGCGCCGCTCGGCGCCGAACAGCTCGCCCGGCAGCGGCAGCTGCGGGTTCACCTTCACCGCCATGGCGCGCACGGCGGCGATGGGGTCGGCCACCAGCGCCTCGGGCGGCGTGGCCTCGTCGAAGATGCGGTTGACGAAACTGGTGTTGGCGCCGTTTTCCAGCAGGCGCCGCACGAGATAGGGCAGGAGGTCTTCGTGCGAGCCCACGGGCGAGTAGACGCGGCAGGGGATGGGCAGGTCCTGCTTCACCACTTCATAGAGCGCCTCGCCCATGCCATGCAGGCGCTGGAACTCATAGCCAATTTCATCCTGCGCATAGGCACGCACCTGGGCGACGGTATGCGCGTTGTGGGTGGCGAGCATGGGGTAGAACACATCGCGCCGCGCAATGAGGCGGCGGGCGCAGGCGAGAAAGGCGACATCGGTGTTCGCCTTGCGGGTGAACACTGGATAGCCGCTCAAGCCCTGCTCCTGCGAGCGCTTCACTTCGGTATCCCAGTAGGCGCCCTTCACCAGTCGCACGGCCAGCTTGCGCCCCACTTTCTGCGCCAGGGCTTCCAACCATTCGATCACCGCAAGGCCGCGCTTCTGGAAGGCCTGCACCGCCATGCCGAAGCCTTCATAGCCGGCGAGGCTGGCATCGCTGAAGACGATCTCGATGAGATCGAGCGAGAGTTCGAGACGGTCCGCTTCTTCAGCGTCGATGGTGATGCCGATGCCCTCCTGCTTCGCCTGCTGCGCGAGTTTCAGCACCTTGGGCGTGAGTTCGGCCAGCACCCGCTCGCGCTGGGCCAGCTCGTAGCGCGGGTGCAGGGCGCTGAGCTTCACCGAGATGTTGGGGCGTGCGCTGAGTGCTGCGGTGGCAAACACGGCGTCGGCGCGCACGGCAGCGCCAATGGCGCTGATCGCCTCCTGATAAGCCTTGAAGTAGCGCTCGGCATCAGCCCCCGTGAGGGCGGCCTCGCCCAGCATGTCGTAGCTGTGCAGATAGGCGCGGTGCGCCTTGCTGCGGGCGTTCTTCAGCGCTTCGTTGATGGTGCGGCCCATGACGAACTGCGAACCCATCAGCTTCATGGCCTGGCGCACCGCGAGCTGAATCACCGGCTCGGTGCTCTTGGCCACCAGCTTGTTGATGGCGGTGCGGAAACTGCCCGTGGTTTCGGGGGCGAGCTTCACGATTTTGCCGGTCAGCATCAGACCCCAGGTGCCGGCGTTGACGAACAGCGAGTCGCTCTTGCCGAAGTGTGATTCCCAGTCGGCATCGCCGAGCTTGTCGGCGATGAGCTTGTCGGCGGTATGACTGTCCGGGATGCGCAGCAGCGCTTCGGCGAGGCACATCAGCAGCACGCCTTCTTCGCTGGAGAGGTCGTACTGCTGCATGAAGGCATCGAGCGGCGACTGCTCGCGCTTGAGCGTGCGTACGCGCTCCACCCAGCCGCCAGCCTGTCGCACGACGAGCGAGGCGTGCTCATCCGGTAGTGCGGCCAGCGAGAGCAGGCGGTTCACCAGCGCGGTTTCATCGGCGAGGGTGAGGGCCGAAATGGCGAGACGCAGGGCGTCGCGCGCCGGCGGCGGCGTGGCGAAAACGAAGGGAGTCATGGCGGGCAGCGAAAAGCGGGATTGCTGCCAGTCTACGACTGCGCCTGGCCAGATCGGAAGAGC
>CAMTXV010000152.1:0-5215 GCA_947085665.1 uncultured Sinobacteraceae bacterium
CAGCATGTGGTGGGCCTCGCCCTGCTGGCCTATACCTTGATCCGCCTGCGCACCCAGCTGGGTCTGTACGCCATCTGGCAGGTCACCTTGCTGCTCATCCCCGTGTGGGCGCTCTATGCCGGGCTTATGTTTGTGCTCGACGGCATGGCCAAGCATCCCACCGCGCTCTGGGGACGGCTGTTGCCGGTCGTTACCACGGCGCTGTTCTGGCCGCTGATCACCCTCTTCCTGCACGGCCTGCGCGACCCGCGCGCGCGGCGCTGAGGAGCCGCCCATGGTGATCGGCAGCTTCGACGCGATGAAGGATCTCTACGAGGAGAAGCGCAGCTTCACCCGGCGGGTGATCGTGGCGGTGGTGTTCTGCGCCCTGATGGTGGGCCTGCTGCTGGCACGCCTCGGCGATTTGCAGCTCTTGCAGCATCAGTATTTCAGCACCCGAGCCGATGACAACCGCATGCGGGTGGTGGCGATGCCGCCGGTGCGCGGGCTCATCTACGACCGCAACGGCACGCTGCTGGCGCAGAACCGGCCCTCGTTCAACCTGGAAATCACCCGGGATCAGGTGAAGGATCTCGACGCGCTGCTGCGCGACCTGGCGCCGGTAATGGGCCTGACGCCGGGCGATCTCGCTCGCTTCAAGGACCGCGCCCGCAAGACCCCGCGCTACCGCGGCGTGGCCCTCAAAACCAATCTCACGGCAGAAGAGGTGGCGGCCTTCGAGGTCAATCGCTTCGCCTTCAAGGGTGTGGATATCGAGGCCGGACTCACCCGCAACTATCCGCTGGGCGCTGAAGCCAGCCATCTCATCGGCTATGTCGGTGGCATCAGCGAGGCGGACTACGCCAAGCTCGATGAGCGGCTCTACCAAGGCATCAATCTCATTGGCAAGCTCGGCATCGAGAAGAGCCACGAGGAAGAACTGCGTGGCACGCCGGGTGCGCGCATCGTTGAAGCCAATGCCGCCGGCCGGCCGCTGCGCGAGCTGGAGCAACGACCGGGTGCACCGGGCCGCAACCTCTACCTCACGCTGGACGCCAAGCTGCAGCAGGTGGCCGAAGCGGCGCTGGGTGATCTCGACGGCGCCGTAGCCGCCATCGACCCGCAGACCGGCGAAGTGCTGGCGCTGGTCAGCAAGCCCGGTTTCGACCCCGAACCCTTCGTGGGCGGCATCAGTACGCGTCGCTACCGCGAGCTGCTCAACGACCCCGGCCGGCCGCTGTACAACCGCGCGCTGCAGGGCAGCTATCCGCCAGGCTCCACCATCAAGCCGTTCATGAGCTTTGCGGGTCTCTCCTACAAAGAATCCTCGCTGGACTCGCACACCTACTGCTCCGGCACCTTCTACCTGCCCAATTCCAGTCGCAAGTACCGCTGCCACAAGCGCAGCGGCCACGGCACGGTGGACATGCGGGGCGCCATGGCGCGGTCCTGCGACGTCTTCTATTACCAACTAGCGATGGGCCTAGGGATCGATCGCATCACCACCGCGCTGGCCAACTTCGGCTTCGGCCGCGCGACCGGTATCGACATCCCCCACGAGCGCAACGGCCTGCTGCCCTCGCGCGAATGGAAGGCCCGCGCGCGCAAGGAAGTCTGGTTTCCGGGCGAGACGCTGAACATCGGCATCGGCCAGGGCTACTGGCAGGTCACACCGCTGCAAATGGCGCAGGCCACCGCACGGCTCGCCATGCGCGGCGGCGGCTTCGAGCCCCGCATGGTGCACGCCTACGAAGACCCCATCAGCGGCACCATCACGGGCGTGACGCCCAAGGCGCTGCCACGCTTCGACGCGCTGAGGCCGAAGGATTTCGAGGATGTCGTCTCCACCATGGAATCGGTGATGCACGAGCCTGGCGGCACCGCCTACCGCGTGGGCAAGGACGCTCCCTACCGCATCGCCGGCAAGACCGGCACCGCGCAGGTGGCTGGTCTTTCACAAACCGAGGAAGACGCACCCACGCTTGAAGGCACGCCCAAGCACCTGCGCGACCACGCCTGGTTCATGGCGTTTGCCCCGGCCGATAACCCGCGCATTGCCATTGCCGTGCTGGCTGAGCACGCCGGCCACGGCGGCAGCGTGGCGGCACCGGTGGCCCGGCAGGTGATGGACCAATACCTGCTCGGCCGCGTGCTCTACGGCACCGCCACCCTGCCCGCCACTCCCGATAGCGAACTACCGCTGGCCGAAGACGGCGAGTTTGATGGCTATGTGCCCCCCGAAGAGCGCGTGGCACCTGCCAGCGCTGCGGCAGCAGCCCCTGCACCCGATGCCGCACCCAGCGCAGCCGCCCCGGCGGACGCGCTGGCGGATGTGATTGACGCCCCCAATCCGGAAGCCGGATTCGTGGTGCCGGCCCCCGCGCCGCCCCGCAGCGGCGATGCCGGCGAGCGCACCCCGCCCAATGAAGAGCAACCTTAGAGTATGAGCTCTGCCCTGACGCCCACCCCTCACACGCCCTCCGCCACCTGGTCGGAGCGCTTGCTGAGGCTGCACATCGACGTCTGGATGGCAGGCCTGCTGGCAGCGGTGGGCGGCATGGGGCTGCTGGTGCTGTATTCCGCTTCCGGCGGCTCGACCAGCGAGGTGTTCGCACAGTTCCAGCGTCTGCTGCTGGGCTTTGTGGTGATGATCACTCTCGCGCAGGTGCCCCCGGACTACTACCGTGCGGGTGCCCCCTGGTTCTATGGCGCCGCCAGCATTCTGCTGGTGCTGGTGCTCATCCTCGGCGATCACGCCAAGGGTGCGCAGCGCTGGCTGGATTTCGGCGTGCTGCGCTTTCAGCCCAGCGAAATGATGAAGCTCGCCATGCCGATGATGGTGGCCGCCTGGCTGCATGGCCGGCCGCTGCCGCCGAGCTGGTTCGATGTGCTGGTGGCCCTGGCGCTCATCGCGGTGCCGGCGCTGCTGGTGATGGTGCAGCCGGATCTCGGCACCTCGCTGCTCATCATCGCCGCTGGTGGTTTTGCGCTGTACCTCGGCGGGCTGGCCTGGCGCTGGATCTTCTCTGCCCTCGCAGCACTGGCCGCCGCCGCACCGCTGCTGTGGTATCGCCTGCACGACTACCAGCGCAACCGGGTGATGACCTTCCTCAACCCCGAGAACGACCCCCTCGGCACCGGCTATCACATCACCCAGAGCAAGATCGCCATCGGCAGCGGTGGTGCCTTTGGCAAGGGGCTGCTCAACGGCACCCAGGCCAAGCTCGACTTCCTGCCGGAATCGCACACCGACTTCATTTTTGCGGTGCTGGCCGAAGAGCTGGGCATGATCGGCGTCATTGCGCTGCTGGCTCTCTACATCGCCATCGTCGGACGCGGCCTGTTCATCGCCCTGCGCGGGCATGACAGCTTCCAGCGCCTGCTCGCGGGTGCCTTGTCGCTCACCTTCTTTATTTATGTGTTCATCAACATGGGCATGGTGATGGGCCTGATGCCGGTGGTGGGCGTGCCGCTGCCGCTGTTTTCCTATGGCGGCACCTCGGCCGTCACGCTGCTGGCGAGCTTCGGTATCCTCATGTCCATCCACACGCACCGAAAGTTGCTGACCTCATGAAGGCATTCGTCACCGCAGCACTGCTCGTCCTCGCCCTGCCCGCGCTGGCCCAGGACCGCATCGACTACCGGGACGACCCCAAAACCCCGCTGCTGCACCAGAAACTGGTCGCCGAGTACGCCTTCACACCGAAGGACCTCGTCTGGGTGGATGCCGCGCTCTCGCAAGCCGAGCGCCAGCCGCAGCTGGTGCAGGCCGAGCGCCAGAACAAGGAGGCCACCACGCCGCTCTGGGACAACTACCGCGCGATCCACGTGTTTCCCAAGCAGATCGACAACGGCCTGCGGGTGCTGCGCGAATACCGCCCCTGGTTCGAGAAGGCCGAGGCTGAATACGGTGTGCCCGCCGTGGTGATTGCCGCCATCCTCGGCGTGGAAACCAAGTACGGCACCTACACCGGCAAGAACCGCGTGCTCGATGCCCTGGTGACTCAGGGCTATGAGCACCCGCGCCGCAGCGCCTTCTTCTTCAGCGAGCTGGCTGCCTACTTTGCCTACTGCCGCAACTTTGGCCGCGAGCCCACTGAAATTCGTGGCTCCTATGCCGGCGCCATGGGCTTTGCGCAGTTCATGCCCAGCAACTACATCGGTCTGGCGCTGGACTACGACGGGGATGGTCAGGTGAACCTGTGGTCCATGCCCGATGCCATCTGCTCCATCGCGCATTACTTCACCCGCTACCAGCCGCCAGATCGCCCGTCCGTGCACTGGCGCCGCGGCGAGCCCCTGCTGGTGCCCGTGAACAGCGCACAGCTCAAAGCCAATGCACCGCCCCGCAACACCAAGGCCGCCAATGGCACCCTGGGTTCGTGGATGCAGGCCGGTGTTGAGATGGGCGTGCCAATGCCGCCAGAAACGCCGGCCGGCCTGCTGGAACTGCGGCGCCCGGATGGCACCGAGTACTGGCTGGCACTCCCCAACTTCTATGCGGTGATGACCTACAACCCGCGCGTGTTTTACGCCATGGCCGTGACCCAACTCGCCGCCGAGCTGCAAAGCGCCCAGGCTGCCACCCCTTGATCACCCTGTGGCCAGCTCGCCGCGGGCTGGCGTCATCGCTGCTGCTCGCGGCAGTGATGCTCACCGGCTGCGCCGCCCGTGCGCCTGTGGAGCCCCCGCGCCGTGGTTCGGCCCAGGTGGTCGGCACCACCAGCGAACTCCCGCCGCGTGTCGCTGCGGTGCCGGCGCCAGCGCCAGCGCCACAGAAAGCCTGCGCCAACTGCCCCACGCCTGACCCTGATTTCGCGCCCAGGCTCGATGAAGTGCCTGCCGACATCGAGAACATTCCAGATGCCGAGGTGCTCGACGAGCCCCGCAGCCGGTATGGCAATCCCAAGAGCTACGAGGCCCTGGGCAAGCGCTACACCGTGATGACCAGCATCCCCCGTGGATTCCGCGAGCAGGGTCGCGCCAGCTGGTACGGCAAGAAGTTTCACGGTCGCCGCACTTCCAACGGCGAAACCTACGACATGTTCAAGATGACGGCCGCGCACAAGACGCTGCCGCTGCCGAGTTATGTGCGGGTCACCAACAAGGTCAACGGCCGCAGCGCCGTGGTGCGCGTGAACGACCGCGGGCCCTTTCACCCGGGGCGCATCATTGATCTCTCTTATGCCGCTGCCGCGCGACTGGACTTGTTGCGGGCTGGCTCCGCCAGATCGGA
>CAMTXV010000153.1:0-5292 GCA_947085665.1 uncultured Sinobacteraceae bacterium
GCCCAGGTGGCGGAATTGGTAGACGCACTAGTTTCAGGTACTAGCGGGGCGACCCGTGGAGGTTCGAGTCCTCTCTTCGGCACCAGACACAAATAAACCCGGCGCAAGCCGGGTTTTTTGTGTCTGGCGCCTGGCGGCGTGAGTTTGGTGGCCGCCCACCATGATTCCGCTGCGCGAAATCATTGCCTCCCTCGCCGGGAGGCTAAACAGCAGGTTCGCACTCGCCACCGCGCCATGCAGCTCGGTGGATTGAACAGGCCATGCGCGATCAATCAAACGGATGGTGCAGCACGATGGTGTGCTCGCGGTCAGGGCCGGTGGAAACGATGGCGATCTGGGTCTCGGTGACTTCTTCCATGCGCTTCAGATAACGCCGGGCGTTCTCCGGAAGCTTGGAGTAGTCGCTGATGCCGAAGGTGCTGCTCTGCCAGCCCGGCAAATCCTCGAACACCGGCTCGACGCGCTCGAAGCCTTCGGCCCCGATGGGCGGATTCTCGATGATCTGGCCATCCAGCTTGTAGCCGGTGCAGATGCGGATGGTTTCCAGCTCGTCGAGTACGTCGAGCTTGGTCACCACCAGACCCGACACCGAGTTGTTGAAGATGCTGCGGCGCGCAGCCACGGCATCAAACCAGCCGCAGCGGCGGGGCCGGCGGGTCACCGTACCGAACTCGTCGCCCACCTTGCGGATATGTGCGCCGACGCTGCCTTCGCCGTCTTCCAGTTCCGTGGGGAACGGTCCCGAACCCACCCGCGTGGCATAGGCCTTGACGATGCCCAGAACGTAGTCGAGCTGGCGCGGGCCCACACCCGTGCCGGTGGCAGCACCACCTGCGGTGGTGTTGCTGCTGGTCACGAAGGGATAGGTGCCGTGGTCGATATCGAGCAGCGCGCCCTGCGCGCCTTCGAACAGCACGTTGTCGCCGCGCTTAAGGTGCAGACGAAGATGCTCGGTCACGTCGCAGACCATCGGGCGGATGACTTCGGCGTAGGCCAGCAGATCATCCAGCGTGGCCTGGAAATCTTCCGGCGCTTCCTTGTAATAGTTGGTGAGCACGAAGTTGTGGTACGCCATGAGCTCGCCGAGCTTGGCCGCCAGCAGGTCGCGCTGGTAGAGATCGCCCACGCGCACGGCACGGCGGGCAACCTTGTCTTCGTAGGCGGGGCCAATGCCCTTGCCGGTGGTGCCGATCTTGGCTTCGCCACGGGCCTTCTCGCGGGCCTGGTCAAGGCGGGCGTGGATGGGCAGCACCAGGGGGGCGGCCTCGCTGATTTTCAGGCGCGAGCGCACTTCCATACCGGTGGCTTCCACCGTCTCCAGCTCGCTCTTGATGCCGAGGCGCTGGTTGCCGCAGATGTGCGCGAGCGACAGCACCACACCGTTACCGATGTAGCAGGGCGCACCTTCGCGCATCACGCCACTTGGGATGAGATTGAGCGCGGTCTTCTTGCCCTTGATCACCAGCGTGTGGCCAGCGTTGTGGCCACCCTGGAAGCGCACCACGGCCTGGGCGCGGTCGGTGAGCAGGTCCACGACCTTGCCCTTGCCCTCATCGCCCCATTGAGCGCCAATCACCACTACGGTCTTGCCCATTGTTCCTTCCCTATTTAGGGCCGGGCTCAACGCCCAGCCTCAGTAATTCATTCACATCCGCCGAGAAGCCCGTGGCCGGGCGACTCAGGCCAAATTCGCCGCCCACGCCGTCGTAGCGACCACCACGCGCCAACTCGCGACCGTGACCGGGCACGAAGGCCGCGAACACCAGACCGGTGTGGTAGCGCGCACCGCGCAGCTCGGCAAGGTCAAGGTGTATCGGGAGGCCGGGCTGCACTTGTTGCAGCTGTGCAATCACCTGCTCCAGCGACACCACGGCCGCTGCCACGCCATCGCCGAACGACGAAAGCGTGTCCCGCGCGCGTTGCAGCACGGTGACGTCGCCGTGCAGCGTCATCAGCGTCGCCAGCGCCTGCTGCGCAGCACTGCTGAGGCCGCGGGCCGCCACAAAGCCCGCCAGTTCCGGCAGCGACTTGCGCTGCAACAGATCAAAGAGATCAGCCTCGTCATCGGCGGCGAGATCAATGCCGGCGGTCACCGCGCGATAGACGCCGACATGGCCGAGATCCAGATGCACATCGCCGACTCCAGGGAGCCGCAGGGTGTCGAGCATCATCTGCAGTACTTCAAGATCCGCCGCGAGGCTGGCCTCGCCGAACAGCTCGCAGCCTACCTGGCGCGGCGAGCGCGGGCCGCCGAGTGCATCGGGGCGCGTGCGCAGCACGGTGCCCAAATAGCACAGGCGCACCACAGCCTGGTCGGCAAAATGACGGGCGGCGATACGGGCCGCCTGCGGCGTCATGTCGCTGCGCAGGCCCAGCAAGCGTCCGCTGGCGGGGTCGGTGAGCTTGAAGGTGACGCTGTCCATGTCGGCACCCACGCCCGTCAGCAGCGAGTCGAGGTGCTCCAGAAACGGCGGCAGAATCAGCTCGTAGCGCGCAGCACGGTAGTGATCCAGCAAGGTGCGACGCAGTGCTTCGGCACGCCAGGCGGCCTTGGGCAGTGCTTCTTCCATGCCCTCGGGCAGCATCCAGAGTTTGCTCATGCAGCCGCCCCGGTGAAGTGCAGCAGAGCGGCACCACCCACCATGGCGGCTAGGCCAATCAGCCGCAACGGTTTATCGCCCACGCTGGCGGCGCGCAGCAGCGAATCACGGAAGCGCTGCGGGGAGAGGAACGGCAACAAGCCTTCGAACACCATCAGCAAAGCCACTGCGCGCAGAAAGTCATCAGCCATGCCCGGTTACTGACCGGCGCCAAAGGCATCGAAGAACTCACCCTTGGGCTCGATGACCAGCACGTCGTTCGGGCCACCAATGGACTCGCGATAGGCCCCCATGGAGCGATAGAACTTGTAGAACTCGGCATCGGCGCCGTAGGCCTTGGAATAAATCTCGGCCGCCTTGGCATCGCCCTCACCGCGCAGCTTTTCGGCATCGCGGTAGGCATCGGCCACGGTCACCTGGGCGTCACGGTCGGCGTTGGCGCGAATCTTCTCGCCCTCTTCCGCACCCTTGGCGCGCAGCTCGGTGGCCACCCGAATGCGCTCGGCGCGCATGCGGTCGTACACCGAATCGCTAACCTCGCGCGGCAGGTTGATGGACTTGATGCGCACATCCACCAACTCGATGCCCAGCTCTTTCACCTTTTCGGTGGCGTCTTTCTCAAGCGCCTGCATCATGGCGATGCGGTCGGTGTTGATGGCCTGCTGGATGGTGCGCGAGCCAAACTGACCGCGCAGACCCGAGTTGATGATGCCGCTCAAGCGATCGAGCGCGACGATCTCCTGTCCGCCAGTCGCACGGTAGTACTGGGTGGGATCGGCGATGCGCCACTTCACGTAGCTGTCGACCTCGACGTTCTTCTTCTCGGCCGTGAGAAAGTTTTCCGTCGGGTTGTCCAGTTCCTGGATGCGTGCGTCGAAGCGGCGCACCGATTGCATGAACGGCAGTTTGAAGTGAAGTCCCGGCTCGAAATCAGCGCGCTTGAGCTCGCCGAGCTGGAACAGCACCGCGCGCTCGCGCTGGTCGACGATGAAGGCCGTGTTGCTGACAGCCAGCAGCAGAAAGGCGACGACAAAGAAAATTGGCATGGTGCGGTCTTGCATGGGGTTCCTTAGCGGCTGCGCGAGCGGCTGGGGTCGCCGCTGGCACTGGCTCGGGGACTTGAAGCCGTGGGCACATCCGCGGGTTCCGCGACGGCCGTCTTCGGCATGTTCTTCATCATCTGATCCAGAGGCAGATAGAACATGGGTGAACCCTTGTCGACATCCACCAGCACCTTGTTACTGCGACGGTACACCTCACTCATGGTGTCGATGTAGATGCGCTGACGGGTGACCTGCGGCGCCTTGCGGTACTCGGTGACCAGCGAGGTGAAGCGAGCGGCGTCACCCTCGGCCTTGGCGACGATCTGATCCTTGTAGGCGGCAGCCTCGGCGAGATCACGCGCAGCAGCACCGCGTGCCTTGGGCAGACGGTCGTTGGCGTAGGACTCCGCTTCGTTCTTCTGCCGCTCAAGGTCTTCACGGGCCTTGATCACGTCCGCAAACGCGGCCTGCACGGCTTCGGGCGGCTGCACCTGCTTCAAGTTGACTTCGGTGACGATCAGGCCGGCCTTGTATTCCTCCAGCCGCTCCTGCAGCGATACCTTGGCGCGGTCGGCCACGGCCTGGCGGCCCTCGTTGAGCACGAAATCCATGGGGCTGGAACCCACCACCTCGCGCACCACGGCCTTGGTGGCCTGGCGCAGCGTGAGATCGGGGTCGTCGACGTTCACCAGGTATTCGTAGGCAGAGCTGACGCGGTACTGCACCGCGAGATCGACGTCGATGATGTTTTCGTCCTGCGTGAGCATCACCGCGCGATCACTCACGCTGCGCACACCGGTGAGGTTGACCTTTTCGACTTTCTCGAAGGGGAACGGCAGATGCCAGCGCAGGCCGGGTTCGGTGGTGGCGGTGTAGGCGCCAAAACGGAACACGACGCCACGCTCCTGTTCGTCAATGGTGTAGAAGCCGGAAGACACCCACAGCAGACCCACCACACCGGCCAGGATGCCGGCGCTGCCCGCCAGCTTGGGGAGACTGGGTCCACCACTGCTGGTGCCGCGCCCCCCGCCCTTGCCGGCGAATCGAGCCTTCAGACGCTTGATGATTTCATCGAGGTCCGGCGGGCCCTGGTTATTGCCGCCACCGCCACCTTTGTTGCCACCGTTCTGGTTCCAAGGGTCGCGGTTGTTCGACCCAGGCTCGTTCCAAGCCATCAGCTGCTCCAGTGAAGTCTTTGAATAGGTTTGAGGTGAGGACGGGCCCGCCGCGTTCAAGCCGCAGACTGGCGTCGGCCTTTGGCAGGCTTGCCAGCGTGTGCCGGTTCTTCCCACGATTCTAGCGCAGGGCCTGGCCTGGCCACGGGCACCCCGGCCTCGCGGCAGACCCGTTCGTAGCGAGCCGTGGGCAGGCGCAGCAGCAGATGCGAAACCCCCTTCTCATCCACGCGTTCGGCCTGCACGGCATGTGCATCAAACAGCAAGGCGCGCAGCTTGCCCTGCTGGGGGGGCACGGCAATCTCGCCTTCAAAGAGGTCGGTAAAGATCACCTCGCTGAGCACGCCGCGCAGGGCATCGAGTCCCTCGCCCGTCATCGCCGAGAGGAACACCTTGCGCGGCAGACCCTCGGCGTCGCGTTCGACCCGCGCGGTTTCGTCGTCCGTGAGGTCGATCTTGTTGTAGACGTAGAGC
>CAMTXV010000154.1:0-4166 GCA_947085665.1 uncultured Sinobacteraceae bacterium
ACTGGTTGTTGACCACGTTGAGCACCACCGGCGCCTGATAGACCGTGGCGAAGGTGAGCGCGTAGTGGAAGTCTGCTTCTGCCGTGGTGCCATCGCCCACCCAGGCCGCCGCAATGCGGGTGTCGCCCGAGTAGGCCGAGGCCATGGCCCAGCCCACGGCCTGCGGGTACTGCGTGCCCAGGTTGCCGCTGATGGTGAAGAAGCCGTAGTCGGGCTCTGAATACATGATGGGCAGCTGGCGACCTTTGAGGTTGTCCATCTTGTTGCTGAAGATTTGGTTCATCAGCCGTTGCAGCGGGCAGCCGCGCGCCACCAGGAGGCCCTGCTGGCGGTAGCTGGGGAACAGCATGTCGGCGTCATCCAGCGCCATCGCCTGCGCCACGCCAATGGCCTCTTCGCCGGTGCACTTGATGTAGAACGAGGTCTTGCCCTGGCGCTGCAGCTTCACCATGCGCTCGTCGAACTCGCGGGTGAGCACCATGTGGCGCAAGCCAGTGCGCAGCAAGTCGGCGCTGAGCTTCGGGTTCCAGGCGCCCACGGCCTTGCCGGTGTCGTCCAGCACGCGGATGAGGCTGTAGGCGTGCTCGCGCAGGGCGGCGGGGTCGGTGTCGATATGGGGCCGTGGCACCAGGCCGGCGGCGGGCACCTTGATGTCGCTGAAATCGACGGCGTCACCGGGGCGCCGCTTGGGCTCCGGGATGTGCAGCGTGAGTGGGGTTTTGGTCATGGCTCCTCTAGCGGTGTGGCGCGACTGGCGCCGCAGCCGGAGGGCTGCGTCATGTCGCACTCGATGCCGCCATGGTAGCCGCAAGCCTGCAGCGTCTGGCTACTCCTGACGGTAGTCGCGCAGCACCCAGACATGCAGCTCCAGCAACCAGTCTGGCCGCACGGCCACGCGGAGGGTGGGCTCTGGGGTCGCACTGGCAAAACGGGCGGCGAGCGCCGGATGCAGGGTGTTGCTGCGACTCACGTAAAGGTAGCTCTGGCCCGGCTTGTCCTTGAGCGTGGTGGTGAGCGCGTAGTGGCTGTCGATGCGCCCGGTGGCGTTCCACAGCACGGCGGTATCGCTGGCAGGACGGGCGTAGTAGCGCAGCTCGCTGATCAGGTCGCGCTGGTCGGTGAGCAGGCGCAGCTCGGGGCTGATGTGCAAGCGCTCGCGCACGGCAGTACCCAGCGCATCCCAGCCTTGCACGCGCTTGAAGAAATCAGGGCAGGGCGCGCCCGGTTCGCTGCCCGTGAGCGCACGCCAGCAGGCGATGGGCTTGGAGCGGCCGGCGAGCGGAATGTCTGCCGCCCGCATCAATGCTTGGTAGTGATAGGTGAGGCTGGCCAGGGTGAGATTGAACACGAGCGAGGCAATGAGCCAGCCGCGCGCGCGTCGCTGCAATAGCCAGGACACCACCCAGATGGTGCCCGCCACATAGGCCATGGCGCCCCAATTGGCATTGGCACGGCCGAGTAGCGCCTGCAGGCTGATGATGAGCAGGAAGGGCAGGGTGTAGCAGGCCAGCA
Source organism: uncultured Sinobacteraceae bacterium (assembly GCA_947085665.1). Classification (GTDB taxonomy): domain Bacteria; phylum Pseudomonadota; class Gammaproteobacteria; order Nevskiales; family Nevskiaceae; genus Stagnimonas. The sequence continues at coordinate 1,513 of CAMTXV010000154.1, forward strand.
CGCGCTGCACCGGGTCGCGCCACCAGGGCCTGGCCAGCAGCCAGATAAGCGCCCCGAACAGCACCAGCCCGAGGATGGCGGCCTGTCCGCTTAGGAACTCCGTCAGCTCGTCCCAGTGCAGCTTCGCACCGCCTTCGAGGTTGGAGATTTCCGCCGTGTGCTGAAACGTCGGCCAGCCGTTCTGCGCGTTCCACCAGAGATTGGGCGCGAAGATCAGTGCGGCCAGCACGGCTGCCAGATAAGGCCGCGGGTTGGCAAAGTGCCGGCGCAGGGTTGGCACCACGGCAAGGTGCAGCAGTGCCGAAACCGCGAAGATGCCCATGGTGTACTTGCTGAGCAGGCCAATGCCGCTCGCCACACCGACAGCAAGCCACCAGCGCCAGGCATTGGTTTCGGTGGCGCGCACGAAGGCATAGGTGGCTGCTGCCCAGCAGAAGAACAGTGCCACGTCGGTAGAGATGATGAGCGAGGAGAGCGCGATGCCCGGCAGGGTGAAAAAGCTCAGCGCGCTCCAGAACGCTGTGCGCGCCTCGAACCAGTGGCGGGCGAGGGCATAGACCAGCAGCGTGGTCAGCGGGTAGAGCAGCAGCGCGCCGAGCTTGATGGCGAACTCACTATCGCCGAACAGCCCTGTGGTGGCCCAGATGATGGCCGCAATCACTGGCGGCTTGGAGTAATAGCCCCAGTCGAGCGCCTGCGCCCAGGTCCAGTACTGCGCCTCGTCCACATACAGGTTGAGGCCGGAGGCGCTGAGTGCGTAGGCGCGGTAGAGCGTGCCGACGAGCAGGATCAGCAGCAGGGCGGGCAAGGTGCGGTCGGGGCGTGCTGCGGCAGAGGTGTTCATCAGGGGAGCAGGTGTCGATATGCTCTAATTCTCGCCTATGCGAAATCCCTACGAGCTCTACGCCGGCCTGCGCTACACGCGCGCCAAGCGTCGCAACCATTTCATCTCCTTCATCTCGCTGGCCTCCATGCTGGGCATTGCCATTGGCGTGACCGCACTCATCACCGTGCTGTCGGTGATGAACGGCTTCGAAAAGGAACTGCGCGTGCGCATTCTCGGCATGGCCAGCCACGCCACCATCTCGGCATTGCGGGGCGGGCTTCAGGACTGGCCCACGGTGGCCAAGCTGGCCGCGACCAACCCCGAGATCGAATCGCTCGCGCCTTACATCGAGGGCGAGGGCATGCTCAAGGCCGGTAGCGATCTCACCGGCACCCTGCTGCGCGGCGTGCTGCCAGAGGAAGAAGGCAAGGTCAGCGAGATTGCCCTGAAGATGAAGGTGGGCAGCCTGAGTGATCTGAAAGCCGGCGAATACAAGATTGTGCTCGGCAAGGAGCTGGCCACCACGCTGGGCGTGGACGTGGGTGACAAGGTCGACCTGATGATTCCGCAGGCCAGCGTCACCCCCGCCGGCGTGCTGCCGCGCTTCCGGCGCTTCACCGTGGCCGGCGTGTTCCAGGTGGGCATGTACGAGTTCGACCGTGGCCTGGTGCTCATCCACCTCGCCGATGCGCAGGCGCTGTACCGCATGGGTAGCGATGTCACTGGCGTGCGCCTCAAGCTGCACGATCTCTTCAAGGCGCCGGCGGTGTCGCGCGAGCTGGCCGGTGAGCTGCCTGGCATCTACTTCGTGAGTGACTGGACGCGCCAGCACGCGAATTTCTTCAGGGCGGTGCGCACCGAGAAGATGGTGATGTTCATCATCCTCTCGCTCATTGTGGGTGTGGCTGCGTTCAACATCGTCAGCACCCTGGTGATGGTGGTGCAAGACAAGCAAGCAGACATTGCGATCTTGCGAACCTTGGGTGCGACGCCCCGCAGCATCATGGCCATCTTCATGGTGCAGGGCTCCATCATCGGCATCGTTGGCACCGCGCTGGGCGTGGCGGGCGGTGTGGCACTCGCCCTCAATGTGCCCGTGCTGGTGCCGCTGTTGGAGCAGCTCACCAACCAGCAGTTTCTCTCGCCGGATGTCTATTACATCAGCGACCTGCCGTCTGACCTGAAGCTGACGGATGTGGTGCGCATCGGCGCGCTCTCGCTCACGCTGGGTTTGCTCTCCACGCTGTACCCCGCCTATCGCGCATCGCGCACCCAGCCTGCCGAGGCGCTGCGTTATGAGTAACGTGGCATCACAACCCCTCTCCCACCGGGAGAGGGGCAGGGGTGAGGGAACGCGGCCTGTGAAGTTGCCGCTGCCCGAAGACACCCTGGCGTTCTGCAAACAACTCCGCAGTCACCTCACATCTGCGGAGCAAACCCTCTGGTACCTGCTCCGCGACCGCCGCTTTCTCGGCCTCAAGTTTCGTCGCCAGCACTCAGTACCACCCTATGTGCTCGACTTTTACTGCGACGCGATAAAGCTGGCGATTGAGCTTGATGGAGGCCAGCACAACGAAACAGCTGCAGAGCAAAGAGACGAAAAGCGCAGTGTTTACTTGCATGAGCGCGGGATCGAAGTTCTGCGCTATTGGAATCACGAGGTTCTGAACGAAACAGAAAGCGTGCTCGAAGACTTGATGCAGCGCGCTCAATTGCGAGCGAAGTCCCTCACCCCTACCCCTCTCCCGGAGGGAGAGGGGAACGCAGAGTCGATCTCATGAGCGACACCATCCTCAAAGCCCAGGGAGTCACCAAGACTTTCGACGAC
>CAMTXV010000155.1:0-6474 GCA_947085665.1 uncultured Sinobacteraceae bacterium
CACCGCAAGAGCCACACTCTTTCCCTACACGACGCTCTTCCGATCTGCGCAAACTCATGATTCACCGCCACGAAGATCTGCCAGTGGTCTTCCCTGAAGCGGGCTCGCTCCCAGAAGGTATGCAGCAGCGGCCAGAAAGCTTCCTTCGAGAAGGTGCGGTAGAAGATGTCGACCTGCTGCTTGGTGAGCGGCACACGCAGTGCAGTCAGGTTGGGATAGTTCTCCACATCGACCAGCGTGCGCGGCTCCTCTAGCGGGCCGCTGGAGGGTTCATGCTCGGCCCAGGCCAGCCAAGTGCCTTCGCGTCCTCCATCGCTGCTGCCACGACCGAAGAAGCTCAGCAGGGTGGGAATGATGCCGTTGGGCGAGCGCGGCCTGCGGCGCACCAGCTTGCCGCCCTCTTCGAACTCTTCGTACGGCAGGCGGTGGTAGACGATCAGCAGCTCGGAAGTGCCGGCGGGGTTGTCAATCGGCTTGAGCGGTTTGATGCCCTTGGGGCCCATGAAGCCGAAGTGCGCGAAGGCTTCAATGATGCCCTCGCAACCCGGCCCCTTGGCATGCAGCACGCGGCCCATGTTCTGGGTTGCTTCTATCAGCTGCGGCTCAGATTCCCCCACGCAGACACCCATGAAGCCGTGCTCATACATCGATAAATCATTGAGCGTGTCGCCGGCCACGAGGACTTCGTCCTTGGCAATTTGCAGATGCTCGACGAGACGCGTGAGGGTCGCTCCCTTGTTGACTCCCTTGGGCAGGATGTCGAGATACATGCCGGCCGAGAACAGCACATCGCACTGCAAGTCTTCAGCCGCCTGAAGCACTTCTGGTGTCACCGCACCTTCTTCGCAATAGAAAGAAACGCGTCGCTCCTGTGGGGAGTCCTGCCGCTTGAGTGCGGTGAAGCGCTCGAAGTGACTGTGCACGGCCTGCTCGCCCGGCCAGCGCGCAGCCACTTCAGATTGCAGCGGTTGGATGGCCTGCTGTGTGATGCCCGAAACCACGGTGGCGCCGACATCGCAAATGATGAAATCAGGCTGTGGCAAGGAAGGGTCTGCCAGCAGCGGCAGAACGCGTTCGAGCCCTCGTCCGGTCACATAGGCCAGCTGGACTTCAGGGTGTCTCGCAATCAGCTGATACAGCGATTGTCTCGCGTGCGCAGAGCCCGCGAGAAAGGTGCCATCGAGATCGGTGGCTAGCAGCATCGTGTGTCTCCAAGTGTCAAGCCGTGAGCTTCAGGATTGACGCCGAGTGGACTGCAACACCGCGCAAGAGTGGGCGCCGAAATGGAGTAGCGGGGCGCGGGTCGGATGTGCAGCATGTGTTCGACGACGAGGCACTAGTTTAACAAATATCGCCTGCTGCGGCCGCTGCACGCATATCTCGCCACTTCGATGCACACAGTGAGTGCTCCGATGAGGCTTGGAAATCGCAGCAGAAATAGCGAACCTTCAAGGCCACGCAGGGTCGGACACCTCGCATTTCACAGGAACGAACTCATGATTCTTCGCAACAAAGTGCAGCTCATTGCCTATCCTGATCGTATGGGCGGCAACCTCGCTGATCTTCAGGCTGTGCTCGATAAACATGTCGGTGATCGCATTGGTGGCGTGCATGTTTTGCCGCCTTATCCATCGAATGCAGATGATGGTTTTTCGCCACTCACTCACAAGCAGATCGACCCACGATACGGTGACTGGAATGACATTGAGCGGCTCTCGGCACGGTATGACCTCTGTCTCGACATCACGCTCAATCACATCTCGGATGAGTCGGAGGAGTTCAAGGACTTTCTCAAGAATGGCCACCGATCGGAGCATGCCGATCTCTTCGTGCACGTCGATCAGATGGGTGAGATGAGCCCTGATGATCTAGCGAAGATCCACATTCGAAAAGAGAAAGAGCCGTTTCGTGAAGTGACTTTCGAAGACGGCAGCAAGGGCTCGGTGTGGTGCACTTTCACGGAGCACCAGATTGACCTCAACTTCAATTCACCCAAGACCTATGCCTTGATGGAAGACACCATCAAGTTCCTGACGGCGCGTGGCGTGAAGCTGTTCCGGCTGGATGCCTTCGGCTACACCACCAAGAAAGTGGGTACGAGCTGCTTTCTCGTAGAGCCTGATGTTTATGACATTCTGAAATGGATTGACGGCGTGGCGCGCGAGCACGGCGCAGAGACGCTGCCGGAGGTTCATGACCACTCCAGCTACCAGTACGCCATCGCCCTGCATGGCATGCACCCTTATGGTTTTGCGCTTGCGCCGTTGATGCTCTTCACGCTGCTGGATGCCAACAGCACCTATCTCAAGCAGTGGCTGCGGATGTGCCCGCGCAATCAGATCACAGTGCTCGACACGCACGATGGCATCTGCATTCCCGACGTGGAGGGGGTGCTGCCCAAGGCCGAGATCCAGGCGCTCATCGACAATGTCTCGCAGCGCAGTGCAGACCCCATTCTTCGCCGGGCTGCGGCCAATGTGCACAGTGTGGGTGCGATCTATCAGCTCACCTGCACGTACTACGATGCGCTCAAGCGCAACGACGATGCCTACATTGCAGCGCGCGCCATCCAGTTCTTCGCGCCCGGCATTCCGCAGGTGTATTACGTGGGCTTGCTTGCGGGCCAGAACGACCACGAGTTGCTGGAGTCCACTGGCGAGCTGCGCGACATCAATCGCCACCGCTACAGTCTGGAAGAAGTAGACGAAGCCATGAAGCAGCCCGTGGTGCGGCGCCTGCTGAAACTCATGGAGTTCCGCTCCAGCTATCCCGCCTTCAATGGCGTGTTCCACCTGCAGTATTCCAACGACAGCAGTGTGGCCATGTGCTGGCGCGATGGCACACACACCTGCGAGCTCTTTGTGGATCTCAACTTCAAGAAATCCACCATCCGCCATTTCGATGTGAAATCCGGACGCTGGCTGAGCACGCGACTTTAGTAGCCTGCCGCCATGCCATCCTTGCGCGACTCCGAAGCGCCGTACAGCACGCCGGTTTCTGGCTCGCGCAAGATGGCCTGGTAGCCACCGTAGTCACCCACCGAGGTGCCTACCGTGTGCCCGCGCTGCACCAGCGTGCGGATGCTTTCGTAGGCAATGCCCGTTTCTAGCGACAGCACGCCGCCGTCGGTCATCACTTCGTCTGTCGGCTCTGATGACCCCGTGTGATACCAGCGTGGTGCATCGCCGGCTTCCTGCAGGTTCATGCCGAAGTCGATAAGGTTCATCACGATCTGCACATGGCCTTGCGGCTGCATGTCGCCCCCCATCACGCCAAAGCTCACCCAGGGTTTTCCAGCCTTGGTGATGAAGGCGGGGATGATGGTCTGGAATGGCCGCTTTCCCGGCGCGTAGACATTCATGTGGCCGCCTTCGAGCGAGAACATCTCGCCACGGTCCTGAAGGATGAAGCCCAGCTCCGGAGGCGTCATGCCGCTGCCCATGCCGCGATAGTTGCTCTGAATGAGCGACACCATGTTGCCGGCTGAGTCTGCGGTGGTGAGGTAGATGGTGTCGCCTTGCCGCAAGGCGGGGTTGCCGGCGTCAATACGCTTGGCGGCCTTGGTGGCATCCAGGAGCTTGCCGCGCTCGGCGGCGTAGCCCTTGCTGATGAGCTGCGCCACCGGCAGGGCGTTGAAGGCCGGGTCGGCGTAGAACTTCGCGCGATCCTCGTAGGCGATCTTCTTCGCTTCCGTGACGAGATGCAGGTGCTCGGCACTGCCGAAGGCGATCTTCGTGAAGTCGTAGGGCTCCAGCAGATTGAGCATCTGAAGCGCGGCGATGCCCTGCGAGTTGGGCGGCAGCTCCCACACGTCGTAGCCGCGGTAGTTGGTGGAGACTGGCTGCACCCACTCGCTGAGATGGGCGGCGAAATCTTCCGCGCCCAGGAAGCCACCCTGCGCGCGCACATAGTTGCCCACGGTACGGGCGATGGGGCCCTTGTAGAAGGCATCGCGGCCGCCGCGCACGATGAGCTCCAGCGTGTTGGCAAGATGCGGGTTTTTCCACACCTCGCCCTTGGCCGGCGCGCGGCCTGCCAGCGTGAACTGCTCGTTGAACCCCGGAAACTTCGCCAGCCGCGGCACGCTGCGCGCCCAGTAGTGCGCCACCAGCTCGCTCACCGGATGCCCCTCGCGGGCGGTACGGATGGTGGGCCTGAGCAGGGTCTTCATCGGCAGCTTGCCGAACTTGGCATGCAGCGCAAACCAGCCATCCACCGCGCCCGGCACGCTCACGGGCAGCGGGCCATGCGCGGGAATCCTTTCGAGCTTCTGCTCTGCCAGCACACCCTGGAGCTGCTCGTAGCTGAGCGAGAGCGGCGAGCGGCCACTGGCATTCAAGCCGTGCAGCTTCTGCGTCTTCGCATCCCAGACCATGGCGAACAGATCGCCGCCAATGCCGTTGCCGGTGGGCTCCACCAACCCCAGCATGGCGTTGGCGGCGATCGCCGCATCCACTGCACTGCCGCCGGCCTTGAGAATGTCCAGCGCCACGTTGGTGGCCAGCGGGTGGCTGGTGGCGGCCATGCCATTCAGTGCAATCACCTCACTGCGCGTTGCGAAAGGCTTGCCGGTGACACGGTCGGCAGCGACCACGGGCAGGGCGGCAAGGGTCAGCAGCAGGGGCAGGATGAGGCGCATGGGAGGGTGTCCGGTGATGAGACGAGAGCATCGCCGCTCAGCGCCTGTGCCGCAAAGTGGTGGCAGGTAGCACGCATGGCTTAGCCTTCTGCGTCCCACAGTTGATGGAATCCGGCGATGAGTCTGTTACATGTGCGCAATCAATACGTCCACCTTGAAGAGAGCGGCAGCGGCGAACCCCTGCTGCTGTTGCATGGCAACCCCGATACCAGCGCCATGTGGCAACCGCTGGTGGCTCAGCTGGACAGCCACTACCGCTGCATCGCGCCTGATCTGCCGGGTTTTGGCCGTTCTGTGGGCCCGGTGCCAGAAACCGATGTGAGTCTCGACGGCATGGCGCAATGGGTGGATGAACTGGTACATCGGCTGCAACTGCCCACGCCACTTACGCTCGTGGTACACGACTTCGGCGGCGTTTATGGCCTTGCCTGGGCGGCGCGCCACCCCGAGAAGGTGAAGCATCTGGTGATCACCAATACCCTGTTTCACAGCGACTACCAGTGGCATTTCTGGGCGCGGGTGTGGCGCACACCGCTGCTGGGCGAGTTGTCGATGGCGCTGCTGGCCGTGCCAGTGCTGGGTTGGCAATTGCTGCGTCTTTCCATGGCCATGGGCAGCAAGCGGCTCAGTCGCGCGCAGATGCACGAGGCCTATGCGGCTTTGGGCCCCGCCACGCGCAAGATGGTGCTGCACCTCTACCGCGCCAGCGACCCCGAGAACTTCGTGCGCTGGGAAGACCAGATGCTGACTGCCTGCCGCAAGATCCAAACCCAGGTGATCTGGGGAACGCACGACCCCTACATTGATACCGCCTACGCCCAGCGCTTCGGCGCGCGGCAGGTGGATGTGATCGACTCAGCAGGGCATTGGGTGGCAGCGGAAGCGCCTGTGGAAACAGCCCGGTGCATCCTGGCTTTTGCGGCATCGCGACAATGACCGGCCTGAAGTCATTGACGGCATGAGGTCCGCTGACTACCATGCGCGCCCTTGATTGAGCCGAAAGGTTCAATCCCGGACGAATAGCTCAGCGGTAGAGCATCGCCTTCACACGGCGGGGGTCGGGGGTTCGAAACCCTCTTCGTCCACCAACACTTCGACACCAAGCCCTCGGCAGCCAAAAACTCCCGGGGGCTTTTTGTTTCAATGACTTAGCCACTTCGTGTTTGAGGAGATAGTCCAACGGTGCGCTGAGTCTTTGATCGTCTTTCTCTACACGAAAAAGGCACCGTGCCCGTTGGGTGCCCATCTCGTGCCCAAGCTGTGCCCAAGTCTTTTTGGGCACCTATGCAAATGACCCTCGCCCTCGTGCCCAACGACTTTTGGATGCGCGTCAGTCGTCGACAAGCTCGAACAGTTCACCAAGAGAGCAATTGAAGTATCGACAGAGCTTTTCGAGATCAGCTAAGTCGACTCGAGTGGCTGTTTCTTTGTAGAGCAAGGTGACCATGTTGCGATGAATACCGGTGTCTCTTGCGACATCGATGACCTTGAGTTTTCGCTCGCCCATAAGGCGGGATAAGTGGCAGCGGATCACTCAGAACTCCAAGAAGTCATTCAGAACGACAAAAAGATGTTGCATCTGTATTTTTGTCGGCTATTATGTCGTTGTGGATGGCTTTTCTTCGTCTTGACCGATGAGGAGTCACCTACTCCGACTTATAGCCATGGAGGATACAGCAATGCCAGACCCGACTTACCTCACCACTGAAGAGCTCTCCGCACGGATCAAATACGACGTCCGCACCATTAGAGATCGCCTCAAAGACTCCGTCTTAATCGAGGGTCGCCACTACATCCGCCCGTTCGGTGGTCGCAAGATTCTGTACATCTGGGAG